>CAZFEG010000032.1:0-8915 GCA_964517565.1 uncultured Methanosarcinales archaeon | reverse complement strand
AAGGGAAGAAGCAGAATATTTTTTCAGTTGTAAAAATAAATGTATGAGATTAGAAACAGAAACAAAACTTAATTATTCTGATGTACTTATTCGTCCAAAACGAAGTACATTAAGAAGTAGAAAAGATGTACAACTAGAACGAGAGTTCAAATTCTTACACAGTAAAAAAACATGGGTAGGAGTCCCTATAATGACTGCAAACATGGCAGACACAGGAACATTCTCTGTAGCAAAAGTATTATCAAAATATAAAATGATAACTACCCTGCACAAATATTATTCTATTGAAGAATTAGAAGAAGAACTACCCAAACTCAACAAACCACAATATGTCGCATACACTATGGGAATTCGTGATGAAGACTTCGAGAAACTAAAAAAAATACTAGAAAAAGGACTAGAAAAATACTTTGATTTTCTTTGTTTAGATGTCCCTAACGGCTATTTAGAAAGGTTTGTAGAATGCGTAAAAAAAGCGAGAGCACTCTTACCAAACCATATTCTTATTGCAGGAAATGTTGTTACTAACGAAATGGTTGAAGAACTCCTTCTTAAAGGAGCAGATATTGTAAAAGTCGGAATAGGAAGTGGAGCTGCATGCTTGACAAGAAGAAAAGCAGGAGTAGGATATCCTCAACTCAGCGCAGTTATTGAATGTGCAGATGCAGCACATGGAATAAGTAAAAACGGGGGTTATGGACTTATCATTGCAGACGGAGGAGCAATCTATCCGAGTTGCGTTGCAAAAGCATTTTGTGCAGGAGCAGACTTTGTTATGTCAGGATCACTTTTTGCAGGACATGACCAATCAGAAGGCAAACTCATTGAAGAAAATGGGAAAAAATACAAACTACATTTTGGGTCAAGTTCAAACACAGCACTAAAAAAATTCTACGGAAAAATTGAGACACATAGAACTAGTGAAGGAAGAACAGTAAAAATCCCCTACAAAGGAAATATACAAAATACTATTCAAGACTTAGAAGGATCTCTAAGAAGTACAGGAACATATATAGGTGCAAGAAAACTAAAAGAATTCCCAAAAAGAGCAACATTTATTCTAGTTAATAGACAGCTCAATGGGAGTCTTGAAGTTTATGAAACCTAAGAAGAATTTTGAGTAAGTCAAAATTCTAAAGATAACTTTGCAAAGTTATCTAAGGATGTTGTATGGTTACTTTTTCCATGATAACATCATTCACAGGCTTATCCGAAGCACCAGTTTGAACAGCACCTATTTTTTTAAGAATATCTTCACCAGAAATTATTTTTCCAAAAACAGCATGTTTGTTATCTAACCAAGGCGTGGGGATTAAAGTTATAAAAAACTGACTACCACCAGTATTAGGACCTGAATTCGCCATGGATAAAACTCCTGAAGAATTATGTTTTAGAGCAGGATGAAATTCATCTTTAATACTATATCCTGGACCACCAGTTCCTCGACCATTAGGATCCCCACCTTGAACCATGAAATCAGGAATTATTCGGTGAAAAATGATTCCATCATAAAATCCTTTTTCAGCTAAATCAATAAAATTCTTTGTAGTAATTGGAGCTTTTTCAACGAAGAGTTCAAACTCCATCGTTCCTAAATTTGTTTGAATAGTTGCAATTGTATTTGTCATATTTTCACCCTCGAAAGTTGTATTATCTGTTGGTTCTGCGACTTGTGAAGAACAAGCAGCCAACACAAATAAAAGTAATAGTGTAACTAATAGAATATATTTCATAAACCTTTTGAACAAGCAGTCATATATAAGAGCAACGGTTAGATCAAAAAAGCGTAACATTTATATAGCCTACATTCACTATTTTTAGAATATACTGAAAGTTATAAAAATGATATTACCAGAACCAATCAAAGAATTCAAAGAATTCAACTTCACAGTTTGTAGAGGACATGGCTTAAATACAATTCAATCAAAGATTCTCGCAATACTTCGTATAGAAACAAAACCGAAAAGTCTTGAAGAGTTAGCTCTTCAAACAAAATATTCTTTAGCAAGCATAAGCACACAAGTAAAAGCGCTCAGTGACTTTCAAATAATAAAAAAAAGCAGAAAACCAAGAAGTAAACGAGTATATGTTGAAGCTAAAACAAATGTTATTGAACACGTGAAAGAACACACGAGAAAAATGAAAGCGCTCGAGATTGATCCATTGAAACAAAAATTACCAAGATGGATAAAAGAAATGAAACAACTCATTAGACAAACTAAAACAGAGAAAGATAAACTACAATACAAAGAGCAACTAAAAATTCTTGAAGAATATCAAAAACAAACAACATTCCTAGAAAAACTATTTGAAAAAACCATAGAAACAATCAATAACTTAGAAAAATAAGATAAGAAAATGAAGAAAGAACATAAAAAAAGAATAATTATCAAACTCAAAGACGTCTGGAAAACATACGAAATGGGAAATAATAAAGTTCATGCACTAAGAGGACTTAACCTAGAAGTAGAAAAAGGAGAATTCCTGGCACTAATGGGACCATCAGGTAGCGGGAAATCAACAGCAATGAATATGGTTGGTGTTCTTGATAGACCTACAACAGGACACATATATCTTGATGAAAAAGATATCGCAACAATGAATGAAAGCAAACTAGCACAAGTAAGAGGTAAAAAAATAGGATTCATATTTCAAAAATTTAATCTTATCAATACACTTACAGCAAAGGAGAACGTCATACTCCCACTCGTATTTCAAAATTATAGTAAAGAAGAACGAGAGAGAAAAGCAGATGAACTCCTAGAACTTGTTGACCTTAAAGAAAGAAAAGATCACAGACCAAGTGAACTTTCAGGAGGACAACAACAAAGAGTTGCGATTGCACGCGCATTAGCTGTTGACCCAGAAGTAATACTAGCAGATGAACCAACAGGAAATCTGGACAGTAAAACAGGAGGGACAGTAATGACTTTTTTACAAAAGCTACACAAAGAACAAGGAAAAACAATAATTATGGTAACACACGACGAGGAATTAGCAAAATTCGCGGAACGTGTAGAATATCTCAAAGATGGAAAAATGGTTTCCAAAAAAGGTGAAAAAAAATGAAAAAAATACAACTATTACTACTACTAACCGTTCTTATCATAGGAATCATTCCACTAGCAAGTGCAGATCCCGTACTAAGTGTAAACTTACTCAAATACGAACCAATCCCAGCACAACCAGGACAATATGTTACAGCATATATTGAACTTGAAAACACAGGTAACGAAGACGCACCACAAGCAGCATTAAGAATAGAAAATCAATTTCCTTTTCAAACAACAAGTTCAGAAAACGCATACAAAGAAATAGGCCTGTTAAAATCACAACAAAGTTATGTTGAAACATTCACTGTGCGAGTTGATAGCCAAGCAATTGTAGGAAATAACAAACTAAAAGTTAGCTATACAATGGACAAAACAAAAGATGATTGGCAAGAGAAAGAACTTACAATTCAAATAAAACCAAACGAAGCAGCCCTTTCAATTATTGATGTAAGTACAGACCCTGAAGAAATCGCTCCAGGAGAAGAAGGAAAAATCACCATTAGAGTAAAAAATAGTGCAGACATAGTACTTAGAGATATAGGTCTTCAAATAGGCTTAACAAGTATTCAAGGAACAACAATAATAGATCTTCCATTTATACCAACAAACTCCGCAACAGAGAAAAAAATTAACAGACTCAATGTTGGAGAAATAAAAGACTTCATCTTTACCGTTAGAGCATACCCAGATGCAAATCCAGGATATTATAAGTTACCTCTTGCAATAAATTTTTATGACGATGAAGGAACACAAACAGAAAATCAAGATTATGTTGGAGTAATTATTCAAGCAAAGCCAGAACTAAAAATATTTTTAGAAGAATCAACAATACACATGCCTGAAGAAGAAGGAAAAATAACACTAAAATTTGTTAACAAAGGTATTAATGATCTAAAATTTTTAGACGTTGAACTTTTAACAAATGAGCAATACGATATTCTTTCAAATTCCAAAGACTATATTGGAGACCTAGATTCAGATGATTATCGAAGTGAGTCATTCACAATACTGCCTCATGACGAAAATACTGTAATGAAAGTAAGAGTAAGTTTTAAAGATGAAAATAACAAGGAATACACCTCAACAATGAATGTTGCCTTGCAATACAATAAAACTACAACTAACGGAAGTAAAAAACTATCAACAAGCACAATATTATTAATTATCTTAGTACTGATTATTATTATTGTAGCTATCCGTAAGCGGATGAAAAATAAGAAGAAGAAATAATCTTCTTCAATTTTTTCTTTTATCTAAAGACCGATGAAACTAAGCGATATAATCTCACTTGCATGGAGCAACCTTACTCACAGAAAAGTACGAAGTTGGTTAACCCTATTAGGAATCTTTGCAGGAATAGCTGCAATAGTTGCACTTATTAGTTTAGGTCAAGGATTACAAGGCGCAGTAACCGATCAATTCTCTTCAATGGGCGTAAATACTATAACCATTCAAGGAGCAGGTTCAAGCTATGGACCACCAGGAACGAATGCAGTCGGTAAATTAACTGAAGATGATGTGCGTTTACTTGAAGGCATACAAGGAGTTGATGATGTATTTGGAAGGTTTATAATTCCCACAGTTCTTGTTTCTCAAGATATTGAAGAAACAGCGTTTGCAGCATCAGTCCCTGGAGGACGAAGCACTGAAAAAATAATTGAAATGATGGGTGTTGATATTGAAAACGGAAGAATGATAGATAATTTCCGTGATGATGATCAAATAGTTATTGGTGGAACAATAAAATTCGACGATAGAAAACCAGAAGTTGGAGAAAAAATAACCATACAAGACAAGACATTTAGAATTGCAGGAACGCTTAAGAAAAAAGGAAATCCTATGTTTGATAATGTTGTTTTAATGACAGAAAATAAAATGAAAGAATTCTTCATGGTTGAAGATGACTTTAGTATGGTCATAGTTATTGTTGAAGATGATGCGGATCCAATAGCAGTTCAAAGCGAACTCACAAGAAAACTACGACGAGATAGAGGACAAAAACTAGGCGAAGAAGATTTCACAGTTAGTACACCTCAAGAATCATTGGAAGCATTAAATGAAATATTACTTATTGTACAAATACTTCTCGTTGGCATTGCAGCAATAAGTTTAGTTGTTGGAGCAATAGGAATTGCAAACACAATGTATACATCAGTACTTGAACGACGAAGAGAAATTGGTGTTATGAAAGCAATAGGGGCAACAAATTCAGACATACTAGGAATATTCCTTTTTGAATCAGGACTTCTCGGTCTTGTAGGAGGAATCATAGGTTTAGCTCTCGGAGTTATTATTAGTAAAGGCGTAGAATTTGGAGCGCAGTTATACTTAGGAGAAAATCTTCTCAAAGCAAGCATACCAGGATGGTTAATTATAGGCGCACTAGCAGTTGCATTCATTATAGGGGCGACATCGGGAACATTACCGGCAAGACAGGCAGCAAAACTGGATCCTGTAGACAGCATACGACAATAAAAAAATAAAATGATTAGTGAATTTTTTAGAATAGCAATACGGTCATTGACTAGACGACGTTTACGTAGTTGGCTGACTATGATTGGAATATTCATAGGAATTGCAGCAGTTATTTCACTCATTAGTTTAGGACAAGGTATGCAACACGCAGTACTAGATATTTTTGAAGATATAGGAAGCGATAAACTCTTCATACAACCAAAGACAACCTTTGGAGTAATAGGAGATAATACGGGAAGGAATCCCTTAACAGAAGATGATGTTAACTTTTTAAGAAGCATAAACGGAGTTGATTCGCTCACCTATCAAACAATGGCTAGCGTAAAAGTCAACTATCAAGATAATACGCGTTACTTTATGGCAGCAGGTGTGCCCAATAACAATCAAGACGAATTAGAACTCATGATGGATATATTCGCAACTGAAATGGGGGATGGTAGATGGATTGGACCAGGAGACAAAACTGTAGCAAACATAGGATTCCACCACAACACAAAAGAATACTATGGCGGTAAAAATTTAGAAATAAATAGCAAGTTCTATATCAACGATCAAAAATTTACAACAGCAGGAATTCTTGAACCGATAGGAAGTTCAGCAGATGATCAAATGATTATTGTACCAATTGACACACTTAGAGATATCACAGACATTGGAAACCGTGTTGATTTTATCATTCTCAAAATCAATGAAGGAAAAGATCCTCTAGAAGTAGCTGAGAACATAGAATATAGTTTAGCAAGATACAGAAATGTAGACGTTGGAAAAGAAGATTTCACCGTACTTACTCCTGAAGAATTATTGGCATCTTTTGACACAATAATTTCAATTATACAAGCAGTACTCATTGGAATAGCACTTATTAGTCTTTTTGTAGGTGGTGTTGGAATAATGAACACAATGTATACCTCAGTCTTAGAAAGAAACAAAGAAATTGGAATTATGAAAGCAATAGGCGCAAAGAATTCAGATATATTTACCATATTTTTTATAGAATCAGGAATACTAGGTCTATTCGGTGGTTTACTAGGAATCATTATTGGTATTGGACTTGCAAAAGCAGTAGAAATTATTAGTGAACAAGCATTAGGGAAAACATTCCTTGTAGCGCATTTTTCATGGGAACTATTTGTCGGAACATTAGCATTCGCATTTATTGTTGGTGCATTAGCAGGAACCTTACCAGCAATTCAAGCATCAAAACAGAAACCAGCAGATATACTCAGAGATGAATAAAACAGTAAAACAAGATCATAAAAAAATATAGAATCTAAAAACACTATACAAATAAATTCTATCAACGTTTCTTAGAAGAATAAGAAGAGACATAAGAAATCTCATTAAAGAGTAAGCGTAACAAATCATACATTCGTGTTTGTTCAGCAGGAGATAAACGAGACTCATAAAGTGCAAGAGCTTGCAAATATTTATCCTTAGCAAAACCAACATGCTCAAACTGCAAAGCAAGAAGACTATTGTAAATTAATTGTTTGAAACGCATATGCGCAGGATCCTTAACTAAATGAAATTCATTAACATCCCTTGCAAGTTCTTTTCTTGAAGTTTGACTAATACTGAAGATTCTCTCCCTGAATAATTCAAGTTGAACTTGTAAATCAGTTAAAGGCAAAATAGATTTTTGCTCAGACCACAAAAGTTGATTAAAATGACCATGCAATAAACGTTTTACATTACTCGTTGTTTTAAGGCGAGCAAAAGCGAGGTGTGCATCCTCAGGAAGAGAGGCCTTTTTACCAATAAGAACAACAAAAAAATCTCTAATAATACTATTGAGTTCTTCTTGAAATAATATAAACTGTTTCTTATCCAGAGAAGAAAGGAGATCTTTCTTTTCAAGTAAAGCCAAACTATTAAGAAAAAAAGCCTTTTGTTTTTCAGTAATAAGAATTTGCTTTGCAAAATTACGTGCAAATAACCACCATAATTTTGTGAAAACAAAATGAATTTGTTGATGAAATAAACGGTACACAATAATTAAACCAGCCAAAGCAGTAATAACTGCTAAAGCGAGTAGAATCAAAGGAGAATTCTTTTCTGGTTCTAAAGGTGAAGGAGTTTCTACAGTTCTACAAGCAGAACAAGGACCACCACAATCAATACCGGTTTCTTCTTGATTCTGAATATTATCAAAACAAGAAGGACAAGCAGAACAAAGACCACCACAATCAATACCCTCTTCACCATAATTTTGAATACCATCAAAACAATTTCTACAAGCAGGACAAGGACCACCACAATCAATCTCAACTTCTCCCTGGTTTAAAATAGAATCTTCACACGTTTCACAGACAGGACAAGGACCACCACAATCAATACCCTCTTCACCAAAATCAAAAATACCATTTTCGCACTCAGGAACATAGACGCAATCCCTCCAAAAAGTTTTTTCAAAATCTTCGAAACAACCATTTGCATCAACACAATCCTTTTTTTGAGTACCATTAACCCTACAGCGCTGCCAAGCATGACAAACCCAGTCAGATTCACAATCATCAACAAATGAACGTGAACTACCAGAAGGAGAACTCTTTTCAGGAATAAAACAAGAAGCGATAAGACGAACAGGATCAGAATAACCCGAAGCATTAAAAATATCTGTCGCCCCAAATAACATATACCCTTCAAGACATTCAACAGCTGAAATAGAAAGTTCATTAGACTCAGATAAACTCACTAAAAAACCTGGAGGAACAATACTAAAATCATAAGTCATAGGATCGCCATCAAGATCATAAAAATAATCATTCAAATAAATACCTCTAATAGAACTACCCATATCAATTTCAAAAGGACCCATAGGAGGAATAAAAACAGGAGCATCATTAAGATTGTCAACAGAAAAAGAAATAGCCAGATTTTCTGAAGGATTCTGACAACCACTTGAATCTTCTACAGTGAACAAAATAATTGAATCACCGACCATCTCTTGAGAAGGAATTATATCAATAAGGCCTGAAGGAGAAATATCAACCTGCAAAGAACCTGAATAATTTAGAGAAGAAAAAGTTAAATTATCACCATCATAATCACTAGCAGATAATTGACACTCGTAATCAAAACCTTGGCGCATAGTAGTATTACAAGTAAAAAAAATTTCAGGTCTATGGTTGAGACAAAGATTGAATGAACCCTGAGTAGCCTGAGCATCCATCGAAACCATGTGAGGAGACTCAAAATTAGTATAGACAATAAAAGATGACTGAAGTACAGAAACTACAAGAAGAGCTACCGCAAAATAAATCAACCATTTCTCCCTATTCATACAAACCACTATAATTAAACAAAAACCCTATTTAAATGTTTTTACAAAACGGGCTTGTTGCAAAACGAAGACAAATGTATATTGGAGCACAGCCATATTATTTT
>CAZFEG010000031.1:0-9240 GCA_964517565.1 uncultured Methanosarcinales archaeon | reverse complement strand
TTCCTTTTAATTCAGAATAAAATACTTATTTCTCTTTGTTTTTTTAATTCCATATGAAACCAAGGTCTTTGTCTCTTTTAAATGTTTTGTTTTTAAATGTTTATAAAGGGTAATGAAAGGATTTATAAACTCGTTCCTATTTTAGTCTTTAAAAGCAAGCGAAATAATCCTGCTTGTTTTTCTTATAAACAAATATTATTATATTAACAGGGGGAATAAATAATGGCTGAAAAAAATCTAGAAGAACTGAAAAAAGGACTTGATATACGAATTGTGAATATTGTTGTTTCATCAAGTCTGGAGCATGATATTCCTTTAGAAAAAATGGCTGCAACGCTTTCTAATACAGAATATAATCCTGAACAATTTCCAGGACTAGTTATAAGAATTAAAAATCCTAAAACTTCGGCACTTATTTTTAGCTCAGGAAAAGTAGTAAGTACAGGAGCTCGAAATTTAGATGAAGTTAAAGAATCCTTAGAAATAATTAAGGAAACACTCAAAAAAATAAATATAACTATAACAGTAACTCCTGAAATTAACATTCAGAACATGGTTGCGAGTGGAAGCATAGGCATGGATTTAAATCTTAATACTTTAGCAATGAAACTTGACAACTCAGAATATGAACCTGAACAATTTCCAGGACTCGTATTTAAGTACAAAGAAGCAAAAGCAACATTTTTATTGTTTAGTAACGGAAAAATTGTTTGTACAGGAACAAAATCTGAAGAACAAGTTTACAAAGCAGTACATATGCTTATAAAAATCCTTAAAAACCTCAAGTGAGTTTTTTAAGACACCAAAAACAAATGTTTTTGAGTGTACTCAAAAATTTAAAATAAGTTTTTATTGTTTTTTTCGAAAAATTTTCGAATAAAATAAGCAAATTTTAAAAACTTGTTTTATCTTTTATTTTTTTATTGAATGATATTTAGTAGTGGGTGTTAGATTAATGGAAATAGGGGAACAAATACAATTCTTTCAAGACTTCTTTGAAATGCATTATTACGAAGACCTCGTTCTTTCATTACAAAAAGGAGTAGCTCATTTAGTTGTAGATTTTACTGTTCTTTCTCAATTTAATATAGATCTCGCACAAGAATTATTAGATATGCCTGAAGATACATTCAAAACAGCACAACTTGCAATAGAAAAACTTAATTTATCTGGAGATGTAAAAAACTTTCGAGTACGATTTAAAAATCTTCCACTCACACAAAATATAATAATAAGAAACATTCGAAGTAAACATCTCACAAAATTTATACAAATTGTTGGTGTCGTAAGACAAAAAACAGATGTTCGACCACAAGTAACAAGTGCAAAGTTTGAATGCCCGAGTTGTGGAAATATTATGAATGTTATACAACTCGAACAAAAATTTAAAGAACCACCACAATGCGGTTGCGGAAGAAAGGGCGGCTTTAGACTTCTCTCTAAAGAACTAGTCGATGTACAAAGAATAGTTCTTGAAGAATCAACAGAAAGTTTAGAAGGTGGAGAACAACCAAAAAGATTCAATTTATTATTACGTCAAGATTTAGCAAGTCCTCTTTCTGAAAAGAAAACAAACCCTGGAAGTAAAATAATTGTAACAGGTATTGTTACAGAAGTTCCAATCACATTACACAGTGGAGGAAAATCTATAGAATTTGATTTGATACTTGAAGGAAACTATATTGAGTCTGTAGAAGAAGAATTTTCAGCAGTAAAAATTTCTGAAGAAGAAGAACAAGAAATAATAGAATTCTCAAAAAACGATCCTTACAAGAGACTTGTAAAAAGTTTTGCACCATCTATTTATGGATTTGAACGCGTAAAAGAAGCTTTACTCCTACAACTACTTGGTGGAGTGATGAAACCAAGAAGTGATGGTGTGCGAACCAGAGGAGATATACATGTACTTCTTATAGGGGATCCTGGAGCTGCAAAAAGTCAAATGCTTAAGAGAGTATCAGTTATAGCTCCAAAAGCAAGATTTGTATCAGGAAAAGGTGCAAGTGGAGCAGGTCTTACTGCTGCTGTTGTACGAGATGAATTTCTTAAAGGATGGGCTTTAGAAGCTGGAGCGCTAGTACTTGCAAATAAAGGAATTGTATGTATTGATGAGCTTGACAAAATGTCTGACGAAGATAGATCAGCAATGCATGAAGCACTTGAACAACAAACAATAACAATAAGTAAAGCAAATATTCAAGCAACCTTGAGAAGCGAAACAACAGTTCTTGCAGCAGCAAACCCTAAATTTGGACGATTCGATCCATATGAAATTTTAGGAAAACAAATTAATTTACCACCAGCCTTAATGAGTCGATTCGATTTAATATTTCCAATAAGAGATATACCAAATAGGGAAAAAGATGAAAAAATAGCCTCATTCATATTAAAACTACATCAAAATATTAAATTAGTAGATGAAGTAGAATTAAGTACAGATTTCATAAAAAAATATATTGCATATGCAAAACAAAAAATTTCTCCAAGGCTAAGTGATGAATCACTCGATGAAATAAAAGATTACTATGTAAAAATACGAAACATGGGTGGAGATGGAGATGGAGGAATCAAAGCAGTACCTATTACTGCAAGACAACTCGAAGCATTAGTAAGAATGACTGAAGCATCTGCAAAAGTGAAATTAGCTGATGAAGCAACAAAAGAAGATGCAAAAAAAGCAATACAACTTTTACACTATACTTTAAGTCAAATAGGTCTTGATCCTGAAACAGGAAAATTAGATATAGATAGAATCACAACAGGAGTAACAGCAAGTCAAAGAAATTATATTTCAGTCGTAAAAGAAGCAATAGCAAAACTTGAAAAAATACAAGGAAAAGTTATTCCTGAAGAAGAAGTTATAAAAGAATGTGAAGGAAAAGGACTTGAAGAATCAAAAATAGAAGAAGTACTTGAAAAACTTTATAGATCAGGAGATATATTCAAACCAAAACATGGTTTTCTCTCAAGAACAGGATAAATAAAAATGACAACAAAAAACAAACCACAAAGAGAAACAGCAAAACTTTGCTCAATCAAAGAACTCTTAGAAGGAACATACGTTGTTCAAGAAGGGTGGAATCCAAACTATGTGCGAACAGAAAATAGAAAATTATCTCGCGTCAATATGATGGGATTAATTGTTGACAAATCTTCACCGTTTCAATTTTTATTTGATGATGGAACAGGAACAATATCTGTAGTGGATTTTAACAATAAAGAAAAAACAGCCCACCTGAAAATTGGAGAACCCGTTTTAATTGTTGGAAGACCAAGACAATCACAAAATCAAATATTTATATCCTGCGAAATAGCAACAGCAAACCAAGTTAAAAAACATCCTTTATGGCTAGTTCAACGTAAAGAAGAACTTAAAAAACATCAAGCAGTACAAGAAAAAGAAGAACCTCTTACTGAAGCACAATTACAAGAATCATTTAAAACACCAGAAGTTCCAAAAAATGTATCGGTGGAATTGACTGCAGAAGCAATAGAAGATTTTATTCGTAAAAAAGACGACGAACACGGATGTCTCATAGAAGACATTATTTCTTATTTTGGAGATGAAGCAGATGACATCATTTTAACAATGCTCTCAATGGGAGATGTATTTGAAATCAAACCAGGAAGACTCAAGCTTTTAGAATAAAAGAAATGCGCTTTAAATTTCTAGAAGAAGAAGATAAACGAACAAGTTTCTTTTCAGTAACAAGATAATCATCTTCAATACGAACACCATACAAACCATCATACCTTGCAGGTTCTAAAGCAATAACATCATTCTTGTTTAATCGTTCAACACCTACAAAAGGTGGTTCATGAACTTCTAAACCAAGACCATGTCCAAGAGCATGAATCATTTTAAAACTTGTTTTAATCTTTGAAGTTCCTGCGTGAGTGCTTGTTTCAATACGTTCTTGTTCTTTGCGAACAGATTCATAATATTTCTTATCTTGAGTTGTAGGTGTTCCTAAAAATATTGTTCTTGAAATATCTGAACAATAACCCTCAAATTTTATTCCAAAATCAATAATGCAAAAACCTGTTTGTAACTTTGATGTTTTTGAAGGATAATAATGAGGGTTTTTACTGTTTTTGCCAGAAGCAATAATTGGTTTAAATGATTCAACAAGGCCGTGTTTCAAAACTTCCATTCTTAAAAAATCAAAAGCTTCATACTCGAAAGTCATAGAAGAAATATTCTTATATAATTTAGAAAGAATTTGTTCTGTAATTGCAATAGCTTTTTTATGTTTGAGAATCTCTGAAGAAGTCTTCTTTCTTTTCAACTTTGCTAGTTCATCTGAAATATTCTTAAATTTTACTTTAGGCAATTTCTTTTTGAAAAAATCAAATGTGGATTTAGATATTTCTGAATAAACAAAACCAATAGATTTAGGTTTATGTTCTTTAATATGTTCAAAAATATTATTTTTGTTTATGTGTTCTACAATTATATCTTTATTTTTTGATTTTTTTTCAAGGGATGAAATAAATAAAACAGGTTTTTTTCTTTTTGCTAAAACAAGAACTCCATGATCTGTTTCAACTTTGGTAAAATAAAATATGTTTTCAGAATTAATTTTCTCACTCTTAATAAAAATCGCAAGATCAACACCCTTTATAGAAACCATTTTTAAAACAGTAATGGTGTAACCCAAACCTCAAGAACTGCCGCAACAAATAAAATTCCTAAACTAATTAATAAGAGATCTGCGGAATCTAAAATAATATGTTCAAATTTTCTTCCTTTAAAATCATGTTTAATAACCGCAACAGAAATAATTCCTCCAGCAAGAGCCGCAACAAAATATGCAAGAATTTCAGGAACACCATGAACAACATATTTTAGTAAACCTATAGAAATAACATTAAGGTGATGTGCTGCTTGTTCAGCACCAACTAAATGAGCTGCAGTTGCAAGATTTGTACGAATATAATTACCTATTGCTGTTCCGATAACTGATGCGTTCCAGGTAAGAACAAAAATTGCTCCAGCTCCATATAAAAATGAGAAAAGGATACAAAAAATTAATACTTTTATATTATTAAAAAAGATTGAAGAAAATGTGCTTAATCTATTGTGAGAAGTCATACCTGTCACTTGAGAATTAATTTGATTAATGGTGTTTGTTTGTGTTTCAAATAATACTTCTGAATCTGAAGGTAATGTATACCAAGAAGCACTAGCAATAATTGCTCCACAAATAATTGCGATAAGTAGAACCATAAGATGGTAATTATGATGAAATAATTTCTCTTCGATTGCTTTCATTTTTTCTTCAAATAATATGAATGCCAAAATCAAAACAGCAATAAAAACTCCAAGAGGCGCAAAAACGTACCAGGCAACAACTGCTAAAGTAATACCTACAAACAAAGACATAAATGCATACAATGCTTTAGAATGTTCCTTAAGAAGTTTTATTTCATGAAAATCACTTACGTCTTTTTTTTCTTCAGCACGAATAATATTAAACATTAAAGGCATTGATGCCATAACTGTAAGAAAAACAAAAACCATGCTTGCTTGACCTTCAAAAGTTGATAAAGCAAGATACATCGCAATAGAAGCGTATAAAAAACCATAAAAAATTAGTCTTGAAGGTTTCTGTTCTGCTTTGTAAGGATTAATAAGTGATTCAAGAACCATGTAAACTATTCTCTTTTAAGTACTATATAAAGCTTGTGAGAAAATTGTTAATAATAAAAATAAATTGTATTTAGTTATCAAGAAAGGTTTCTTTAGTAATTTCAGGAGTTTCAAAAATCTTTTTTCTATCATCTTCTTCAAGATTTCTAAATGAACCAAGCTCAACATCAAGAGGAAGATTACCAATGTGTGTTCTATGTAGTGATTGGACATAAAAGCCTGCTGCCTTGAAGATTCTTTTAACAACTTTGTTCAAACCCACATGTACACTAATAGCTACAGTGGTTTTATCAAGAATAACAATTTTTGCTTTAACTAGTTGCTCATCAATTTTTATTCCTTCTTCTATATACTCTTTTTCTTTCTTAGAAATATTTTTATCAAGAACTGCAATGTATGTTTTTTCAATTTCATAACGAGGATGAGTAATTTTATTAGCGAAGTCACCATCATTTGTTAAAATAAGAAAACCAGTAGCATCTCTATCAAGACGACCTACACTAAAAACACGATATTTCTTAGGAACAAGCTCAAGAACAGTTTTTCTATCAAACATATAATCATTTGTAGCAATATATCTTTTTGGCTTATTTAACATATAATATACTTTTTTCTCTTTTTCAAGAATGGTACCTTCAACTTTAATAGTGTCAGTATCAAAATCTGCTTGATCACCAATAGTTATGGTAATACCATTTACAGTAACTTTTCCATCAATAATAAGTTCTTCAGCCTTACGTCTAGAACAAAGTCCACTTTGAGCAATGATTTTTTGAACACGATCAGCCATATATTTTAAGAAATTCTTTATGGTTTATAAATGAATAGATTTAATAAGGCTATTTCATTTGTTAAGTTTTATGAGAGAATATGTTTTTTGCAAATTAGATCAGGAAAAAGAATTAATTGCAAGAGCGCAAGCACTCAATTATACAGAAATAGTCCTTATTTTCTCAGAAAAAGATGTTTTTTCTGTAAATATTAAATTAAAGAAGAAATTGGGTGAATTGTCCTTAGTGAATGTTTTATTTGGTGTTTTGGCTGAAACAGAGAACAAACAATTTAATAAAGCTCTTTTTGACGAAATATTACAGTTAGGCACTAGTAAATCTCTTGTTTCAAAGCACATAACCTGCCTTTTTGACAATGAAAACGAAGAAGAAAAAGACTTTATACACCAAAGAAGAAGTGGACTCAATCATATTGTCTTAACACTTTGTGCTGAGAAAAAAATAAAAGTTTTATTCAGTTATGCTGCACTGCAAGAAGCAAATGACTTGCGAAGAGCACAAGTACTAGGAAGAATAAAATTAAACCTTTCTTTATGTAAGAAATATGGTGTAGAATACTCTTTTGCGAGCTTTACATCTAAAAAAGAGAAAATCCGAGATGCAAAAGACGTAGCTGCATTTCTAAGACTTCTAGAATAAATTAGTTTAATACAAAAGAAAATATTTTTCTTTTTTATAGTTTAGTTTACAACCTAATTTCTCGAAAGGTTTATAAACGCCATTATATGGAACCATTGTATAACATCTGTGAAAGGGTATAAATGGTGAGGGGTCTATTACGAACAAGTTTCTTAATTATTCTAGTAGTAGCTCTGATGATAGGCGTAAGCGGTGTTGTGAGTGCAGACAACATGGGTATTGAATGTCTAGAAACTCCTGGCGTTTTTTATTATCCAAATCATGTTGGTATTATTGATCAGTGTACTGTTGTTACAATGGTTGCTGGTGAAAGTTTACAACGAGTTGATGTTGCAACTCCTTTGAATCCTGATAACACATTACCCCTTTCTGAATGGATATTTAATAATTTAACAATTCCTGATGGTTTTACTTTTAATATTGGAAATCATAATAACGCACCCAGAGCAGAAACTATTCAATCCTATGGTGGTTGTGGAAGTAATAATGGTGGTTATAATCCACATTCTTCTTGGTGTTTTTCATGTGGAGATTGCCGAGTTGGTGGAGAGGGAGGTATACCTGGATCAGACGAGCCAAGCATATATAGAGATGGTGGTGCTGGCGGAAACGGTGGTTCATCTTCAGATTCTAAAGAAGGCGGCGGTGGCGGCGCTGGCGGAGTTGGAGGAAAACAATTTTATATTGGTGGTACTGGTGGAGTTGGTGGCGCTGGCGGAGATGGTAAAGCTTCTGGTGGACAGTATACAAGTACAGGATGGTCTGCAGGAGCAAATGTTAGAATTATAGTTCGAGATACATTAACTTTTGGTGAAAATTCAAAATTATCTGTTTCAGGTGATGATGGAACGGAATGCGAAAGTTGGAATCATGGTGGTGAACATTCTCATTCTGAAGGTGGTGGCGCTGGCGGTGCTCCTGGCGGAAATGGTGGAGGTTCATTAGTCTTATTTGTAAATAAAATTAATAATGGTGATAATTCTATTAGTTATGGAACCCTTGCTGCAACTGGTGGTCGTGGAGGTCCTGGTTGTAACGGTGGCGGTGATAAAGGAAGCAATAATGATGAAGGTGGCGGTGGCGGTGGCGCTGGCGGCGGTGGAGATGGCGGATCAGTTAGTATTTATTATTTAGAATCAGATCAAGAATTTCCTATTACTAGCATTAATGTGAGTCCTGGAGCTACAGGCGTTCCTGGATTTGGTCCTGATGGTGCTGATAGTGGACTTGAAGGTATGCCTGGAGAATCCGGGTCTACTCCGACAGATGATATAGCAAATGAAAATCTGCTCGGTAGTTGTACTGATAAAATTGATAATGATTTTGATAATTTAATTGATTTTCAAGATTCTGATTGTTTTAATTTATTGCAACCAGAAGTTGAATGGGATAATAATGGTCCTATACCTGGCATTATAAATCCGCCTGGCGCAACAGACTATTCTGCTTATCCTATTTGGGATCCTGTTTATTCAAATAATGGATCAGATGCTATTTGTGGAGATGATCTTGGTGGTTGTGTTCCTAAAAATCCTTGCGATATAGATTCTTGTGATAATAATTTTTGTGTTTCTGATAATGATTTTCAATCTTGTGAAGGCGAAACAGTTTATTGTTCGATTTTTGAAGACCCACAAGACGGAAGTTGTGTAGATGAACCACCTTTTTGTTATGAAACAAAAGTATGTCTTAGTGGTTATGATCCTAATTGCCCTTATGATACATTTACTTGTGATGGCAATGCTCCATGTGAAAACTTGCTTGAAAATGAATGTGGTGATTATGGTGTTTGTACTTCTAATAATGATATTTCTGAATGTACGCAAATATTTTCTTGCGAAGAACAAACTGACGAATCAACATGTAATTCAAGCTATTGTGATTATTATAGCTTAGGTTCAACTGATCAATCATATGTTGCGATAAGTGAAACTACTGGCGAAGGTTTAAGAAGATATTATTGCGGGCAAGATAATAATACATTAATTGATATTCCTCCATCAGCATCTAGTGCGTGGAAATGGTGGGATGCATATGAACAAGGTACATCTTTTTTAATACATCCATTCTTGTACATTGGCGATATAATATATGTTATCATAATTATGTATTGTAAAAGATATACATTTTTTATATGCATTCCACCATTACCACGAT
>CAZFEG010000030.1:0-9895 GCA_964517565.1 uncultured Methanosarcinales archaeon | reverse complement strand
GGCTGCTTTGTGGGCTGGTATTCGTCCAGAGTTCTGTCTTCTAGCTGAAGAGATGACTACTGTTTCAAAGAGAGTAATGACTGGAAATGATCTTTCAGAAGCATTGGATGAATTTATCGAAAAGTATAATTCACCTACTCTTAAAAGAAATCTTGGTTTGATAGTTGGTGAGATTCACAGTGGTGGTAAGGTTGTAACTGTTATTGATAAGGTTATTCAGTCTTTAAAGAAAACGAAAGCTTTGCGTGAAGAAATGTCTGCTGCAACTGTAAGTTATATGATTTTTATTGGTGTTGTCGTTGTTGTTATTTCTCCTGCTTTGTTTGCTTTGGCCTTTCAGTTACTTACTATTATTATTGGTTTCACGCAGTCTCTTGGCTCTTCACTTAGTGGTGTTGGTAATATGAGCATGCCTATTAATTTTGATGTCGAGATTGACGTTAATAATTTTAAAAAGTTCTCTGTCATGGCTTTATCAACAATCGGTATTTGTAGTTCTATGATTATTTCTATTATTGAGAAAGGGGACATTCGGGGAGGATTAAAATATATTCCTGCATTTACAATTGCATCTGTTGCTTTGTACTTCCTTTTTTCCGTTCTACTCAATTCTGTATTTGGCGGTATGATTTAGAAATATTCTATTGAAGAATAATTTATTCATTCTAGATAGTTTATTCACACTGAACACAGTTTTCTTCTGCTGAGAATATGTTTGTGAGTGTTCGTGACTTAGGAATATAATTTAGTATTTTTCCATTTTTTGCTTTTCCTACACCTATAAAGTCTTTTTCAAATAGCATAAGCATGTAGAGTCGTTCAAAGTCGTCTGTTTTAGTTTCGAGATCTTTTCCTTTCAACCAATCATCTCTTTCTCTTTTACTCATTGTATAGATTTGTTGTTTTGCTTTTGGTCCTATAATCTGGCTTCCTTCTATAGATAATCGAAAACCGTCTTTCATAAACATGCCGAAGTAGAGACCAAATGTGTTCAAACGTAAGTGATCTATTGGTAATTCGAATACTTCTTTATTGATAACATATACTTTTTCTTTTTTGTTGAGACAGAAATAGATAAGATCAGGAATTTCACTTACACCAAATTGTTCTGTGAGTGCTTGACGTATATGTTTTCGTTCTCGCGAATTGAGTATAATAAGTTCATCTTTCATTTTTGTATAGTTGTTTAGTTTATTTTCCCCAAAGAGGATTTTCTTTACGTTTTATTTCTGCTATTTCTTTGAGTATTTCTATTTCTTCAGGACTAAGTAATTTGCTATATTTTTTTAGTTCTCGAAATGCTGGTGGCGAAATATTTGTGTAGAGCACATCTCCTTCGTGTATTTGTCTACCGCCAGTAATATTTGGTAATGCTATTGCTGCTTGTTTTCCTTTTTCTACTTGTTTGACATTTTCTTTGTTGAGTTGTATTTCTTTTACGTAAGAAACTTTTTCTCCACCTTGTCGCATAAGTTGCATTCCTGTTGTGAGTGTTCCTGAATTAATTTCCACACCTACAATGCAGGGGTTTGATTGTCTAAAGATGCAGTTTTGTAGTACTTCTGCTTTGCACGGCCTTACGAGGTCTTTGAGTCTTTCTGCGGTTAATCGTTTTTCTTCTGCTTCAACCCATTCTTCATAGACGTCTATGATTGCGTAAATGACATTGTTTGTAATAATTTTTATTCTATCTGTAGATTGAACTGCAGGGATATTAAATCCAAGTATGACTGCTCTTTTTGGATCTTGTTCATAGTTTGATTCTGCTTCAGTAATATCTTTTTTGGATATTGGACCTACACTTGCTTTTCGAATAAGTACTCCTTTATCTTTTAGTAGAACGCTAAGTGCTTCGAGACTTCCGATATTATCTGCTTTAATAATGATTCCTTCATCATCTGTTATAACTTGTGCTTCTTCTAATTCTGCCTGAACAATTCTTTTTGCTTCTTCTATACTTGCTTCATCTTTTGCACAAGCAAGAATTGGCATTCCTGAGAGAACACCGTCTAAATCCGGGCATCCTAGTTTCACACCTGTTGCTGCAATAACTTGTTTTACTGGATTGAATGCTGATTTTTTATCTCTCATCTCGCTATGAGGTTCGGGTTCAAACATTGCTCGAACTTTTGTAACTATTGGTGCATGGACTCCTCCGATAATCACTGTATCGTTGAGGTTGAGTGTTCCATTGTACAGAATAACGTCGAGTGTTTTTCCTAAACCTTTTTCTTCTTTCACTTCTAGTATTGTTCCTTTACCGTAACCTTTTTCATTGAGCGTAAGATTTTTTTCTAAGTATTTTTGTGCGAGTGCACTAAGAACCATGAGCGTTTCTGAAAGACCAAGTTGTGTTTTTGCAGAGATGGGAACGATTGCAACTTGGTTTGTAAAATCTCCAACTCTGTCGAATCGTTCAGCAGTAATGGTGAATTTTTCATACATTTGACCTACAATTTCATAAATTTTTCTATCTATTGTTTGTTGAACGCTTGCTTCTTGTTCTGCTATAAGTCCAAGCAATGGTTTTGTTGAGTTTTCCTTATTATTTTCTGTTCGAAATCTTGGAATGAGATCTATTTTATTTGCTGCTATAATGAATGGTGTTTTTGCTGCTCGAAGTATTTCTATTGCTTCTATGGTTTGTGGCTTAAATCCTTCATTAATATCAACTACAACAATTGCTATATCTGCTAGTGATCCTCCTCTTTTACGAAGGGAGGTAAATGCTGCGTGTCCTGGAGTATCTATGAAGAGGAGTCCTGGGATTGTAAGTTCTATGTTTAATCCTTTGAGAAGTGTTCCGCATTTTTTTTGAATGGTTGTTGCGGGTATAATTGATGCCCCTATTGCTTGGGTTATTGCTCCTGCTTCTGTTGCGAGTATATTGCTATCTCTAATTGCATCAAGAATCGATGATTTGCCGTGGTCTACATGACCGAGAACTGAAACTATTGGGCTGCGTATGGACATCTTGTTTCACCTGTGATTGCGTAAATTACTATTTATTTATAAACTTGTCTTTGCACATCCTTATCTGTATTCTAAATACATCAAGTTTAAAAATGATGTCTTCTTGAACTTGTGTATGGCAATGTATGGTGTGAAGAAATCTCTTTTTACAAAGAACGTTTCTTCTATTTTAATAGGGATAAATGTCTTTATTTTCCTTTTACAAAAAATATTTGGTGATGCCTTTAATCTGGCATTTAGTTTGCAAGGTACTTTACTTCTTTCTGAACCTTGGAGACTTATTACTTCTATGTTTATGCATGCTAACTTTACTCACTTACTTTTTAACATGTATGCTCTTTTAATTTTTGGTCCTCTTATTGAACAGAAAATTGGTTCTAAACGCTTCTTGTATGTGTATTTTATTGCAGGTCTTGTTGGTTCTTTTGCTTTTGCATTTTTTAGTCCTTCAACTTTTGCACTTGGTGCAAGTGGAGCAATTATGGGTATTTTGGGTTTAGTAATTATTCTTCTTCCTAAATTAAAAGTATTATTCTTTTTTGTTATTCCTATGTCTATGAGAACTGCAGGTATACTTTTTGCATTGTTTGATATTGTTGGTTTTGCTTTTGGTGGAACAGGCATTGGTCATGCTGCGCACTTGGGTGGTTTGGCTATTGGTTTACTTTATGGTTTTTACTTACTTTGGAAAAGAAAATCTTTTACTGAACGATTTACTCAAGGGCCGAGTGTTAAGCAGAAACAAACTTCTTCAAGAAATCCTGGTCCTGCTTATGAACAAACAATTGAATTGACTAAAGATGAGATGGATGATTATTTTAAGTATGGGAAGATATAAATGGTAAAGAATCCTTTTGCTAGAAAAACTGTTGGCCTTGTATTAAGTGGTGGCGGCACTCATGGTTATGCTCATATCGGTGTTTTAGAAGTTTTAGAATCACATGGTATTGTTCCAAATTTGGTTGTTGGTTCTTCTGTTGGTTCTTTAGTTGGTTCTTGTGTTGCTGCAGGTAAATCTTCAAAAGAAATATTTGATTATTTTATTCCTCTTAATACGCAGTCTTTACTATCCTTCTCTTTTAAACAATCTGGCTTACTTAAATCCGAGACTACAGTAAAATATGTTCTTGATTTTATTGGCAAAAAAACTTTTCGAGATTTAGATATTCCTCTCATTGTTAATGCAGCTAATATTAATACGGGCAAGGAGAAATTATTTCGGAAGGGTTCTTTAGAAATTGCTCTTGCTGCTTCTGTTGCTGTTCCAGGAGTTTTTGCTCCTGTAGCTATTAAAAACAATTTTTTTGTTGATGGTAGTCTTTCTAATAACTTGCCTCTTGATACTGTTAAAGATATGGATGTCATTATAGCAGTCGATATTTCTTACTTTAATTCAAAAATTACAACTCGTTCAACTTCTTTGTCCATTCTTAAGAATAGTATTGCTATTATGCAACGAAAGATTATTGACGATACACTTAAGAATTTCAATTTCAAAAAAAAGACGTTGGTGTTTATACGTCCAGTTTTAGATGATATTTCTATTTATGATATTCGTAAAAAAACGCGTTTAGATCTCTTTCGTCGTGGAAGACTTGAGGCTCGTAAGGTTCTTCGTAAAGTTCTTGCTCGCTAAATTCTTCTTAGATTCTCTAAAGTCCCTTGATTAGCGGCTAAGCCTCTTTGAGTCTTGCTCTTTTTAAACCACAACGTTTAAAAACAAGACATCGTTTCCTCACAAGTACTATGGCAATCCTACAATTACGATCAAAAAGAAAATCTACAGGCGGTCGCTACAAGAGAGTTCTTGTTAAACGTCTAGGCCGTTTAGGTCGTTTACCTGTACTAACAAAACTTGGTTCAATCCGTTTAAAAGTTGAACGTGTTATCGGTGGAAACTCCAAACACAAAACTTTAGCTGTTAATTCTGCTAATGTATACAATCCTAAGACTAAAAAGCACGAAACTGTTGAAATTAAAACCATCAGTGAAAACCCTGCTAATAGACACTATGTTCGACGAAATATTCTTACAAAAGGTTCTATTGTTCAAACCGCTAAGGGTAAAGCTCGAATTACAAGCAGACCTGGCCAAACAACCGTTCTTAATGCAGTTTTAGTTGCTGAATAATTTTTTCTTTTTTAACTATTTTTTTCTAATTTTTTTGTTCTTCTTTTTTTTTCACACTTGTTCTCTTCGGAAAAATTTATAAAGACTCTTTCTTAAGTTTTGTATAGGGAACTTTGAATTATTCAAACTTCTCTGTAGAGGTGTTATTTTGATTATTCCAACTGTAGCTATACTGGTTTTTGCGATTGTTCTTATTATTGTGTTCTTTAAAGTATTTCATAGTATTCTCAAAGCAATTGGTCTTGTCGTTCTTATACTTCTAGTTGTTGGTATTATTGTTGGTCTGGTTATAGTTTCTGATGCTCGTAAGTTCAGTGATGAATTTTCTTCAGAGTATACTACTTATATCTTGCAAGATGGTGATGAGTATATTGCTGGTTTTGAAGCAATCTCTTTTAATTTTACAACTCTCAAACCTTTAGATATTGATATTCTTGACGACCGTGCTAATGAGGAATCTGATCACATTCGTATTTTTATTGAGAAATCTGCTTTGAATACTTCAACAGTAAATTTTTCTTTGTTTACAGAATTAAATATGAGTATTGAATCGGCTTTAAGAAATTCAAATTCAGATTATAGAGCGCATGCTTTTATGTCTGCTCTTGTTCAAACTATGGTTCAGGAGGGTGTTTTATATGTTTTTAAGAGAACACGTTCTGGTGATGTTAGTATTAAACCAGACTCCTTGACTGTTCGTATTTTACAACTCTCAAATATTAAATCGCTTGATGGTCTAAAGGATTCTTTTACTATTCCTAAGATGAATATGTCATTAAATAAGGGTGTATTAGTATGAGTCATTTTATTGATAAATTACAGTTTTGGAAAAAACAGGATGATTATTCTTTTAATGATTCTTCCGATCCTTTTGCAAGTCCTTCTCCAAGTCCTTCTCCAAGTCCTTCTGCAAATACAACAACTGATTATTCTTCAGGTTTGCCGCCTTTAGATGCTTCAGCAAATGATCCTTCTGCTCTACCTCAGGATTCTTTTGGTGCTCCTTCTGAATCTTCGTCTTTTGATCCTCTCTCAGGATCTTCTCAGACTGCTGATCCTTTCGCTTCATCAGCTCCACCATCATCACATTCCTCAAGTCCTTCATCGTCTCCTGTTGACTCTTTTATGCCTGCTAGAGGTTCACCACAGACTCCTCCTTTAGGTAAACAGTTGGCACAGGATTATATTGAAAAAACTGATTCTTTGCAACCTTCTTGGTCTGGTCAAGTTTCTTCTTCTTCACCTTCTTCACAGCAAGCTCCTCAGTCTAAAGATCAGTCTATGGAATTGTTACAATTAAAAATTGATGCAATTCGTAGTGAACTTAATGCTATGAGTCAGCGTATGATTAAGATTGAGCATTTGCTTGAAGATCAAAAAAAGAAACGTTCTTGGTGATTGTTTTGAAAAAAATAATTCCTAAATTAGATTCCTCAAAATTTTGGTTTATTGGTATTGTTCTTGTTGTATTTGGTATTGACATTGCATCTAAACAGTTTGTTCGCTTAAACAATATTTTTACATCAGGTCATTTTGTTGATATAACTTTTACACAGAATACTGGTTCTTTATTCAGTCTTTTACATTCTGTTTCTTGGTCAAATATTTTATTTATTGTAATTAGTTTGATTGCTTTATTTGTAATTTTATATGCTGTTTTTGTTAAGAATGAGTGTTCTCTTTTTTTTCCTTTGGCTTTGTTAACAAGCGGAATTTTAGGAAATGTTTTTGATAGAATTGCCTATGGTGGCGTTATTGATTGGATTAATTTTCATTTCTGGCCCATCTTTAATATTGCTGACTCTGCTATTATTTGTGGTGTTATTATAGCAATTGTTATTCTTGTAAAAGATGAGTTTATACAGAAAAAATAATTTTTTTAGAATTCGTCGTTTTGATCAAATTCGTCAAGATAACCTTTTAATCGTAACCATTTTGCTTGTGGTGGTCTGTATTTGAAAATAATATCTCCTTTTTCATCCCCGCCAAATTCCCAGGGTTGCACTATAACGATATCGTTTTCTCGTACCCATAAGCTTCTTTTAAGTCTTCCAGGAATCCTACAAATACGTTCTTTGCCATCTAAACATTGTACACGACATCTACTTCCACCAAGTCTTGCTAGTAGTAAGCCCATTGTTTCTTCTCCTCGAGGTAATCGTACTCGGCGGATTTCTTCTGTTGTCTGTGGTGCATTTCTTGAAGGTGGTCTTGCCATGTACTTTCCTGAAACGCTGGTTTATTTATATACTTATCGTCAAAAGAGCTTTTTATCCTCGGAAGTCTTCTTTTATGCACTTGTTGATGGAGGTATATGATTTATTTAGTAGAACTTGTTGTACTATGCTCTGATATTCATTTGTATTTTTTTAGATGGATCAATCTATCTGTTTGAGATAAATATTTAAGAATTAAATTAAAAAAATTATTCGTCTTCTTCGTCTTCATCACTATCTCTACGGATAACTTTAACAGCATCCATTTTGAGCGTGATGGGAATAGGAACTGCAGCTTCAAGAAGTTCAACAACTACTTCTTCTTTTTGTTTGTCAACTCGACTAACTTTAGCTTTTTCTCGTTTGAATGCGCCACTAATGATTTCGATAATATCTTTTTTACGAATATTCATTTCTTTAGCAACTTGTTCAAGCATGTGTTCAATTTCTTTATACTCTACAGGTTCTCCTAAAATTCCTCTTGCATAAGGAACTCCAAATGCTGCTTGTTCTGCATCTGCTCGGTTTGCTGCTTCTAAAAAAATGTATCCTCTCATGCCGTGCGGTCTGATGACTGTATAAACTTCCAGTTTTTTCCGTTTTGCATTACTTGTTACAAAACTAAGTACTTGGTCTTCTCTGTTTGCTGTTGTTCGCAAAGCAAAAATTTGTGTTTTATGTTCTTCAGTTTCCACTTTTTAATCTCACCTTATCTTATGAGTTGATCGATAACATGTATGATAAATCCGATGAATCCAATAAGAAGTATTCCTAGTCCTGAGACTTTAACAATTGCCTTAAATTCTTCATTTGTTGGCTTCTTTGTTATTTTGAATACTCGTACGCACTCATTGTAAAATGATTTAATTTTGCTTAATCTCATCTTTGTTCTGCCTGTAGAATATGCTTTCTGCTTTTAAAGATATTGGTTATTTGGGCTTGTTGCAAATATTCAAATGTGTATATTGGCGCCGAGGGAGGCCAATTTTTTACCTTGTAAAAAATAATATGGCTGTGCTCCAATATACATTTGTCTTCGTTTTGCAACAAGCCCTGTTATTTGGTTTGTGAACTAAATTGTTAAAGACAAAATATTTCTATTTTTGTGTCTTTAACTAGTTGGATTTTAGTTTAACTCACAAATTCTATTCCTAAATCGTTTTCTAATTCGGATTTTCCTTCGTATTTTCCAGCTTTTCTACCTGTTATTTGTGAACTCTTTACTCCTGTTACTATGAGCATAACTCTAATTGTTCCTTCGAGATCTTCTGATATTTGTGCTCCCCATATTATTCTTGCATCTTCTGCGAGTCGTTCACTTATTGCTTCAACAACCGTTTTTGCTTCGTCAAGTTTAAGGTCTGATCCTCCTGCAACGTTTATGAGCGCTCCATTTGCACCACTTATATCTACGTCTAAAAGAGGGTTATTTACTGCTTTTTCAACTGCTTCTGTTGCTCTATCATCGGTATCCGATTCTCCTACACCAATTAAAGCGACTCCACCGTCTCCCATAACTGCTCTGATGTCTGCAAAATCCAGATTTACGAGTCCTGCTTTGGTTACGAGTTCTGCCATTCCTTTAACTGCGTTTGTGAGTATTTCATCTGCTACTTTGAATGCAGTGTGTAATGGCAGGTCATGTGCGATTTCTAGAAGTTTATCGTTTGGAATAACTATAAGTGTGTCTACGTTGCGCTCAAGTAATTCGAGTCCGAGATATGCATTTTCTTTTCTTCGTCCACCTTCCATACCAAATGGTAAGGTAACTATTGCGATTGTGAGTGCTCCTGCTTTTTTTGCAATTTCTGAGATGACTGGAGCTGATCCTGTTCCTGTTCCTCCTCCTAAACCGCATGTAATGAAGACCATATCGCTTCCTTGAACGAATTGCCTAATTTCTGATTCTGATTCTTTTGCAGATTCTTCTCCTACTTTAGGGATTCCTCCTGCTCCGAGTCCTTTTGTGAGATCTCGTCCTATGAGTACTTTTTTATCTGCTGTTGTATAGAGTAGGTCTTGTGCATCAGTATTTACTGCAATAGTTTCTGTTCCAATAATTCCTACTTCTGAAATTCTATTGATTGTGTTACAACCACTTCCGCCTGTTCCAATAACTTTAATTTTTGCTTTTTGACTAGAAAGTAATTCTTCTAATTCTGCATCTAGTACATTTTCTGGCATGCGTTTAGTTCCTTGATTTGATTGTTCTTGTGCGTCCATTGCACCTTGAATAAATGAGTCCATTATGAGCATCCTCCATACTTACCAATTGTAAGCCTTTTTAACACCTTTTTTCAATAATAAACTGCCTTGTTACCTTTATAAACCTTTGCCTATGCTTGTATTGTTTCAAACAGCGTGGTTTAGTGATACTAAAAATTTCGACAGAGATTCATTTGAGCAAAGCAAGAATGTGAAGGAACGATAGTGACGCCACACTAAAAAACGCTTTTCGTTGTTATGCGCGCCGAAAATCAATAGATTTTCTTGCGTTTTCTCTGGGCTTTCTTGGAACGCAAGTGTGCGTTCTAAGACTTAGAAACATCAAAATACTCAGAAAGCAAAGCTTTCTA
>CAZFEG010000029.1:0-10102 GCA_964517565.1 uncultured Methanosarcinales archaeon | reverse complement strand
TAAAACTGTTATCATCATTTTTGGAGAAACAATTAGTTCTATAATGATAACTTCACAAGAAGTTGCTCAAAGTTTTAAAGAACACTTTGACATGCTTTGGCATGAAGGTAAATAAATTACTTAGTTGCGATTAAACATCTAAGTTCTTTACATAAATTGCATTTGCTTCTATGAATTCTCTTCGTGGTTCAACTTCATCACCCATAAGTTTTTTGAACATATGGTCTGCTGCAACAGCGTCTTCAATAGTGACTTGTTTGAGTACTCTTGTTCTTGGATCCATGGTTGTTTCCCAAAGTTGTTCTGGGTTCATTTCTCCTAAACCTTTATACCTTTGAATATTTACTCTTTCACTTCCCATTTCTTTGACAATTTCATCTCGTTTCGCATCATCACGTGCATATTTTTTGAGATTTCCTTTTTGTACTTTGTACAAAGGTGGTTGAGCAATGTAGATGTGTCCTGCTTCAATGAGTTGTTTCATATGTCTAAAGAAGAATGTTAAAATAAGTGTTGTAATGTGGCTTCCGTCCACATCTGAGTCTGTCATAATCACAACTTTGTGGTATCGTAATTTTTCTATGTTGAATTCTTCACCAACGCCTGTTCCTAATGCTGTAATCATAACAACAATTTCTTGGCTGGATAATACTTTTGCAAGTCTTGCTTTTTCAACGTTAAGGATTTTACCTTTGAGTGGTAGAATTGCTTGGTTATCTCTGTTTCTTCCTTGCTTCGCACTACCACCTGCACTTTCTCCTTCTACAATATATATTTCTGTTTTTGCCGGGTCTCTTTCCGAACAGTCTGCTAATTTTCCTGGTAGTGTTGAACTTTCTAAAACTGATTTTCTTCTTGTGAGTTCTCTTGCTCTTTTTGCAGCTTCACGCGCTTTTGCAGCTATAACGCTTTTTTCAATTACTGCTTTTGCAACTTTAGGATTTTCTTCTAGGAATGTTCCTAGTCCTTGTGTGACGAGTGAGTCTACAATTCCTTTTACTTCTGAGTTCCCTAATTTTGTTTTTGTTTGTCCTTCAAATTGTGGTTCTGGAATACGTACTGCGATAATGCAGCTGAGTCCTTCTCGCACATCTTCTGATGACAATTTCATTTTGTGTTTTCCATTAAGGTTTTTATCTGCGTAATTATTCAGTACTCTTGTTAATGCTGTTTTGAATCCTGATACGTGCGTTCCGCCTTCATGTGTATTAATATTGTTTACGTATGAAAAGAAGCTTTCTGTGTATTCATCTGTGTATTGCATTGCAAGTTCAAGTTCTATATGGTCTCTTGCTTTTTGCATGTATATGACGTCATGTACTGGGTTTGATTTTTCGTTGAGAAATTCTACAAAACTTACAATACCACCTTCAAAATAGAATTCTTTTTCTTTCCGTACTTCATCTCGAAGATCTTCTAAGAGAATCCGTATTCCTTTGTTAAGAAATGCTAGTTCTCGTAGTCTTGCTGCGAGAATATCAAATGAGAATGTTGTTGTTTCTGTAAATATTTCTTTGTCTGGATAGAATGTTACGTAGGTTCCGTGTTTATCTGTTGTACCAATTTCTTTAACTGGTGCTTCAGGTATTCCTCTACAATATGTTTGTGAGTGTACTTTTCCATTTCTATGAACTTCTACAGTTAGTTTGATTGAGAGTGCATTAACACAACTTACACCAACACCGTGTAGGCCTCCTGAAACTTTGTAACTGTCTTTATCGAATTTTCCTCCTGCGTGGAGTTTTGTCATAACCACTTCAAGAGCTGAGATGCCGTATTCTTCGTGTATTTCTGTTGGTATTCCTCTTCCGTCGTCTTTTACTGTGAGTGAGCCATCTTTATTTATTGTTGCTCTTATTTGTGAGCAGTGTCCTGTCATAGCTTCATCAATAGAATTGTCAATTACTTCATATACGAGGTGATGTAATCCTCTTGGTCCTGTTGATCCAATGTACATCCCTGGTCTTTTTCGTACTGCATCAAGCCCTGTAAGGACAGTGATATTTCCTGCATCATATTCGTTTTTTGTATTCTGTTCTTCTGTCATAGTGTAGGCTCCATATGATTTAGTTTATGATTTTTTTAGTCTGAGAAAGGGTTGTTTTTTTCCTTTTTTTCTGTAGTTTTTTTATGACTTTCTTATGTTGTTTTGGAAGTATATTCCCTATATAAACATTACGCCTTGAATTCTCTTAAACGCTTCATTTAGGCCTTCTAGCAAAGTTTTATATACTTTGATTTGTCTAGTATTTTTAAGTATGGTTTCTCAAGAAGAATTGGAAAAAATGTCTCCTGAAGAGATTGCTAAGCTGCAAAAAGAAAATTGTATTTTTTGCAAGATTGTCAAGGGTGAAATTCCTTCTCAGAAAGTTTTTGAAAATGATCATGTCGTTGCTATTCTTGATATTAATCCTGCAACAAAAGGTCATGTTTTGGTTTTACCAAAAGAACATTATCCTATTCTTCCAGTTATTCCTCCTGAGACTTTTAAAGAATTATTTGCGAGTGCAAAGATTTTATCTCGTGCAATTAAGCAAGCAGTTCTCGTTCCTGCTGTTTCTATTTTTGTTGCAAATGGTGCTGTTGCAGGTCAACAATCTCCTCACTTTTTATTTCATATTGTTCCTCGGGATAATCTTTCTGATGCTAAAAACTTTTCTTTGCCAGAAAATGCTTCTTTACTATCTGAGCAAGAATCTATTCTTCCTTCTTTGAAACAAAACATTCCTATTATGATGCAAAATCATTTCAAGCGTGAAGGAAAACAACCTCCTTCAAGTCAAGGAGAGAATGCTTCACCTAAACCTTCTATGCCTCCTGAACAAGTTGCTGAGGCAAAGCGCGAGCATATTAGTAAGATGATTGAAGAGAATAATGATGTGCGTGAACTTATTAAAAATAATCCTGAAGAGTTTAAGAAAGTAGTTACTCAGAATCCTCAACTTGTAGAGTTGTTTAAGGGTGTTGATATAGAGGCTCTTTCTAAAAATTTAAAATCTTTGGATGAGAATCTTGAATCCGATCAAAATTATGTTTCGTCTCCTGAACCTCTTCAAACACCAAACAACCCTCCTCAAGAATTGCCTTCTCAAGAATCACTTCAACCAGTAGCTCCTCAATCAGTTACGCCTTCTCCTCCTGCACAAGCATCTATTGATGATGCTATTTCGCAACCACCAACTGAAACTACTCTTCCTCCTTCAACAACTTTCACTCCTCCTCCAAGTTCTCATCCTGTGCCTGTTGTTTTTTTAGGTCTTGATCCTCTTGATCAAAAGAATAAAGTCTTTGCTTATTTTGAAGAAAAGCAAAAAGCAAAAGCTTTACTTATGAAAGATCCTGGATATTTTAAAGAATTGCTAGAAGATAATCCTAAAGTGAAGGCTTTGTTTAAAGATGTGGACATTAATAAATTGTCTGAGAAACTTAATGAATCTGAAGCTGCACAAAAAGAAAATGAGGGTGATGAATCTGACAAATAATTTTCCTCTTTATGATAATGCACTTTTACGTATGGAGCTTGTTGCAAATCCTACGTCAAAAGGTCATATAAAAATTCTTCCTGTTAAAGAAATGAAGTCTCTTGATGAAATTTCTCAAGATGATTGTGAACAACTTTTTTTTGGAGCGTCTTATGCTGCTACAGCTCTTTTTGAGCTTCTTGGTGCTCAAGGAACAAATATTATTCTTAATGAATCTGATGATCAGCTTTGTATTGATGTTGTTTCTCGTTCAGAAAATGATGGTTTGAATTTTCTTTGGCAGCCAACAAAAGCGGATCCTAATGAATTGTCTGACCTTGCAAAATCTATAAAAAATAAAGCGGATCAATTTGTTTGGGAGAGGGATCATCCTGAGGAAGCTAAAAAAGCTAAACAATCTCTTACTCCTGGAGAAGCAACTGAAATAAAAAAAGAAACTGATGATGCTGGTAATGAAAAAAAGAATTACTTGCTTCGGAGTTTACGTCGTACACCCTAAGAGGTTCATATTTTATGTCTTTACAAAGAAACATTCGTCTTGGTTATTTTATTTCTGCCCTAGGTTGGGGTCGATTCTACATTCCTGTTCTTGCCTTATTCTATCTCTCTAGTATGATTACTGTTGCTGAGTTTACAATTATTGTTGCAGTTTTCGCATTTACAATTTTACTTTTAGAATTGCCTTCAGGTATTTTTTCTGATCTTGTTGGTCGTAGAAAAACTCTTATTATTGCTTAAGCATTATATTTAGTTGATATAATTATCATTTCTTTTTACAATGGATTCTGGCCTTTCCTTATTGCAAAGGTTGCCAGTGGTATTGGTGTAAGTCTAGTTTCTGGAACAAATAGTGCTCTTCTTTTTGAAACTTTAAAGAAACAAAAGCGAGTGCATCTTCATAAAAAAATCTCTGGAATTACTACAATGATTGGCTACATTTCTCAGGCCTTCGTTTTTATTATTGGTGGGGTTTTATTTCAAATAAATAATAAACTTCCAGCTTTTGCTTCTTTACCTTTGCTCTTCGCAGCTTTTATTGCTACCTTTTTTCTTGTTGATCCCTATCATGTAACTGGGAAAATAAAAACTTCTCATTCTATTAATCATTTAAAAAAAAGTGTTTCTCTTTTTCTCAAAAGTCCTGAGTTAAAATTTTTATTCATTTATTATTTGCCTGTTGCAGCAGTGTGTACGATGATACTTAATTTATCTTCTTTGTATTTGGAACTTGTAAAAATTCCTATTTATCTTATTGGTGTTGTTGCCTTTGTCACGTCTATGCTTTCTGCTTTTTCATCTCGTAAAGCGGACGCTATTGATTCTTTGTTTGGAGAAAAAATGAGTTTAGTTGTTGCTCAAATTATACTTATGATCTCATTATTTTTGCTTTCATTCATGATTCCGTATTGGGGTATGTTATTTTACTTATTAGTTCCTTTATCTTTAGGTTTTGTTCAAGTAAGTGTTTCTCATCGTTTGAACGTTTTGGTTTCTTCAAAACATCGTGCCACAATGCTATCTATTAATAATTTGGGTGGTAACCTTGGAATGTTTTTATTCTTCCCTATCGCAGGTTTTTTTGCAAGAACTATGAGTATGTCTTTTGCGATGATTTTCTTGTTGGGTTTACTTATTGTAGGAGTCTTTGTTTTAGTTCTTTTCAAGTATCTTGTTTTTTCAAAAAAATAATGTCGAAATATTTACGGATTATTTCCAGACACTAATAAGTACACCTGAATCCTCGTTTTTGTTGAGGTATATATATGTTAGAATTAGGAAATTCAAATAATGTGCATGATATAAATTATATATCTACATTAAATTATAATCTTCCTTCTTCAAGACAAACGTCTCACGATTATTCTGCTTCTTTCTATAGTCGATCGTCCAGTCGATTTCGCACTAGTCTTGCTGTTGTGAGTCTTGTAGCTTCAATACTAACATCATTATACTTGTTTGCTCCTGAGTTTATGCGTGCCCCCTCTCAAGAAGGCAAAGTCCTTCTTCCTAAAGAGATAATGTCCAATCCTAGTTCTGATTATCTTGTACAAAAGCATTCTGGAAGTGGTGATAATGTCCTGTACATTAACACTACTCATTCGAAGAAATAATTCATATGATTTTGTTATCTTTATCTTGTTTTATTACTTTTATTTAGAAGAGTATATGTATAATGTTTTGTAACCAGTTGCCAAGAATAATTGTTGCAATATAACCTAATAAAAAACCTGGTATGAATGGTATTCCTTCTTTAACTTCGACTTTGCGAATATTGTGTTTTTGTAATTCTTTGATTTGTTTTTCACTTATTCCTAGATCTTTTGGTCCGCAAATTCTTTTTCCTTTTACAAGTATGTTTTTAACAATCCAGTCACCTTCAGTGAGTTTACTTACTTGTACCATTTTTATCATGCAGGTTTTTTCGATGGTTTTTGCGATCACAAGACTGTATGCTCCAAAGAAGAGGAGGAATGCCATTGCGATAAGCATGGATTGTAATGTTTTATCTGGTACTGCAAAAGAAAAACCTATGATAAGTACTACTGCAATAATAACTATTGTTCGTCTGGTGATTTGTCCTTTTTTTCTATTTGCTTTCTTGAATTCTATTTTGAATTTGGTCCAGTCTTTTACTATAAGGTATGTTGCATAGAGAAGACCATATATTGCACCTGCGATGAGGATAGTAAGTACTGTTGTCGCAAAAAGAGGGATTGTTCCTTTGTATATCATGGCAAAAAGACCGAGTCCTTGTAGTGCTCCTAGTCCCATGAGCATTTTTGCATCTCCTCCTCCCCATTGTCCTGTATAAAACATTGCTGCTCCTAGGAGATATCCTGCTCCAAGTCCTGCAAGTGAACTAAGTATTGGCCAAATATTTCCTGATATTATACTTACTACCGTTCCAAAAACGAGACCTATTGCAATAAGTGTAAAATTTAAGAAATCAGGTACTTCTCGGGTTTTTAAGTCTGTAATACTTCCAAGAATAAGACCTACAATGCTAACTCCATGTATAAGCCATAGGGGGATGATATCCATCATAAATCTCTGTCAGCGAAGTGGCTTTATAAATTATTCGTGTTCGTTTCCTTCTCTTTTAAACCTCAAAAGTATACCTATACTTTATAAACCGTATTTGATTCCTTTCAAGCACACAGTTACCTGTGATAAATGAAGGCCTTTGTTGCCTGATTGAGGGACTGGAATAATTCTATTCCAAGTTCAAAATAATAAACCAATTTGAGGTTAAAACTATGAGTGATAAAGCATATGAAATAATTGAAGTAGCTAAGAAGACTGGAGTTCTTAAAAGAGGAACTAATGAAGTTACCAAAGCTATTGAGCGTGGAAAAGCAACTTTTGTTGCAGTAGCAGAAGATGTTAGTCCAAAAGAAATTACCATGCATATTCCCCTTCTTGCAAAAGAAAAAGGAATCCCTTGCGTGATTGTTCCTTCTAGAGAAGAATTAGGAACTGCAGCAGGCTTAGCAGTATCAAGCGTTGCGATTGCAGTTGTTGAATCAGGAGATGCAAAAAATCTTATTAAAGAATTTACTACTGAAGAAAAAACTGAGTAAGGTGATTGTGAATGGCTGAAAAAAAATCTGCACAACCTACTAAAGGAAAAATTTCCAAAGATAAAGCAGCAAGCGGTTCTTTGTTTACTACGGCTGTACCAGCAACTGTTGAAGAAATTGTTGGTCGAACAGGTACACGTGGAGAAGCAATCCAAGTTCGTTGTAAAGTTTTAGATGGAAGAGATAAGAACAAGATTCTTCGAAGAAATGTTCGAGGACCTGTTCAGATAGGAGATACATTAATGCTTCGAGAAACAGAAATTGAAGCAAGACCACTTAACAAAACTGGTCGCGGAAATATTTAGGTGAAACAAATGGTCAATTGTGATTTTTGTGGAAAAAATATAAATCCGGGAACAGGTAAAATGTATGTTAAGAAAGATGGTGTTGTTTTTCGTTTTTGCTCATCAAAATGCGAGAAAAATCAAATTTCAAAGCAATTCAAAGCACGTCGAACTCCTTGGACGAATCTCTTTCAATCTATTAAGAAAGGAAAGAAATAATTTTTTTATTTCCCTTATGGGATGTTAACAACTTTGTTGTTTGCAAAGTACTATTAATATTAATATAATTTAAAAGGTGTAATTTAAGTGGTAGAAGAAAAATCTTTAGTGTTTGTTAAACCAGATGGTGTTGAAAGAGGCTTAGTTGGTGAAATAATTTCTCGTTTTGAACGAGTCGGATTAATTATAGTTGGACTAAAAATGGTTTGGATAAAACCTGATCATGCAAAAAAACATTATGCGGCGCATGTTGAAAAATCATTTTATTTACCTGTAGAAAATTATGTTACTAGCGGCCCTGTTGTTGCTTTAGTTTTGCAAGGTCATAATGCTGTTTCTCTTGTACGAAAAATGGTTGGTGGTACTGAACCAAATTCAGCTGCTCCTGGCACTATTCGTGGAGATTTTGCTCATATGACTTACGCATTTTCTGATGGTGATGGTGCGCATTTGGGTCTACGAAATGTTATTCATGCTTCTGGTAATGTTGAAGAAGCTGAAGAAGAAATAAAACTCTGGTTTACTCCAGAAGAATTACATGCTTACGAACTCGTGCATACTAAGCACATGAGAGGATAATAAAAATGGCAAAAATGGTTGATCGTGTTATGGCTACAATGTCCAAGCCAGCACAAATTAGAAATATTGCAATCGCAGCACACATTGATCACGGAAAAACAACACTTTCTGACAATCTTCTTGCAGGTGCAGGAATGATGTCTGAGGAACTTGCTGGTAAAGCAGTTGCGCTTGATTTTCATGACGATGAAGCTGAACGAGGAATTACTATTGATTCTGCAGCAGTATCAATGGTTCACAATGTTCAAGGTGAAGAATACTTAATTAATTTAATTGACACTCCAGGTCACGTTGATTTTGGCGGGGATGTTACAAGAGCAATGCGTGCTGTTGACGGCGCTGTTGTTGTATGTTGTGCAGTTGAAGGTATTATGCCTCAAACTGAAACAGTTTTACGACAAGCTCTCAAAGAACGAGTTAAACCTCTTTTATTCATTAATAAAACTGATAGACTCATCAAAGAATTACAATTAACTCCTGAAGCAATGATGGAACGTTTTACAAAAACTATTACTAACGTAAACCGTTTAATTATGGAAATCGCAGAAGAAGGTTATGGTGAAAAATGGCAAGTGAATGTTCAAGACGGATCTGTTTGTTTTGGTAGTGCATTTCACAATTGGGCTTTAAGCGTACCTTTTATGAAAGAAAAAGGTGTTTCTTTCAAAGAAATAATTGATGCATATACTAATGGAACTGAAGAAGCAAGAATCACAATGGCTAGAAAAGCTCCACTTCATGAAGTACTTCTAAACTCTGTTGTTAAACATCTTCCTAACCCTGTTGTATCTGCTCCGTACAGAATTCCTAAATTCTGGCATGGTGACCTTGAAAGTCAAGGTGGTAAAGATTTAACAAGTGCAAGTACTAAGGGCGAACTTATGTTTGTTGTTACAAAAGTTGTTGTAGATCCTCAAGCAGGAGAAATCTGTATGGGTCGTCTTTATGCTGGAACAATGTCAAAAGGTTTGGCAGTTCACATGTCTCGAGCAAAAGCTAATGTGCGAACTCAGCAAATCTATATTTACAATGGTTCAAAAAAGGAAATCGTTACTGATGTTCCTGCTGGTAACATTATTGGTGTTGGCGGTCTAAAAGGTGCTTTCCCTGGGGAAACTATTTCTTTAGAAGGTCATGATATGGCTCCTTTCGAAGCTATGCAGCACATTTTTGAACCAGTTATTACTAAAGCAATTGAAGCTAAGAGACCTTCTGACTTACCTAAATTAGTTGAAGTTCTTGTTCAAGTTTCTAAAGAAGACCCTTCAATTCAAATTGAGTTAAACCAAGAAACTGGCGAACACTTAATGAGTGGTATGGGTGAATTGCATTTAGAAATTATTGAAAACCGAATCATCAAAGAAAAAGGTGTTGAAATTACAACAAGTCCTCCTGTTGTTGTTTATAGAGAAACAATTAATGGTAAGAATGCAGAAGTTGCTGAAGGAAAATCTCCTAACAAGCACAATAAGTTGTATTTTTATGTTGAACCTTTAGCTGAAGATGTTCGAGCTAAGATTAAAGATGGAACAATTTCTGAAGGTCGTATCAAGAAAAAAGATTTGGAATTCCGTCAACATTTTGTTGATTGTGGTTGGGATACAAAACTTGCTGATAAAGTAAAAGATGTAAGTAATGGAAATGTTTTCGTTGATGGTACTCGTGGTATTGTGCATATTGGAGAAATTATGGAAATGTGTCTTGATATGTTTGAAGATGTTATGAAATCAGGTCCTGTAGCTCATGAACCTTGTTTTGGTGTAAAAGTTACTCTTGATGATGTAAAACTTCACGAGGACGCTATTCACCGTGGTCCTGCTCAGTTATACCCTGCAATTCGTAATGGTATTCGTGAAGCTATGAGTCATGCAAAACCTCTTCTTTTTGAACCAGTTCAAACAATACAATTTGAAGCACCAACTGAGTATATGGGTGAAGTTTCAAAACTTATCTCTAA
>CAZFEG010000028.1:0-10330 GCA_964517565.1 uncultured Methanosarcinales archaeon | reverse complement strand
GAAGTCTACAAGGAGGAACTGCGTCAATGACTTTACAAGTAAAACCTGGCCGAGGAGCAATATTTATAGAATCTTATCCTTTAGCAAAAATCGATACGCAAGTAGCAACGCGTCTTGCAAATGAAGTTGCTTGTAGTTTCACAGAAGAAAAATGTTATAATTATGATTTTTTCTACACTATTAATGCAGACTCACCAATTATAGGAGGACCAAGCGCGGGTGCAGCAACTGCCTTACTTACTTACGCTGTTCTTGAAGATCTTGAACTTCGAGATGATTTTGCAATGACTGGAGCAATAGGTTCAGGAGGTGTAATTACGCCTGTCGCAGGAATTAAAGAAAAAACACAAGCTGCCGCAGAAAAACAAAAAAGCTTTGTAATCTTACCAATATTATCTTTTACACCTTATGTTGAAGAATTTGCTAAAGATAACTTGACATTTAATCTTTCTCAAAATGAATCTATAACTACTCATTCTTTAAAATTAGAAGATCTTTCAAACTACTCTATAGATGTTATTCCTGTACTTACTTTACAAGATGCAATTCGCGCAGCTAGTGTTCAAATCCAAAAACAAAGTCCTGTTCCGACATTACAACCACCAGAATATTATTTAGAACAAATGGAAGAAACTGCAAATACTCTTTGTACTCGAACAGAAACACTCTTTGGACAAGCAGGTTTACAAGAAAACAACACAGTATATAATCAAGCAGAAACTTTTTATAACAAATCAAATCAAATTGATTCTCGGCTAGATGCTTATTCGCGCGCATCCTTTTGTTATTCAGCAAACATTCAATTAAGAATTGTTCTTCTTGACGAACTCAGTCAAACAACACTTGAAGAAAATTATGATAATGTTTTAATTGCACAAAATGATCTTGATAAAAAATTATCTACCAAAGAATTTAAAACATTCTCGGACGTAGAAACTTTTGTAATAGTAAAAGAACGACTTTTAGAATCAAGAACTTACTCAGATCAAATAAATATAACAAACATTTCCACAACGCTTCTTGCAACAAGCATTGAACGATATTACAGTGCTGTGGTCTGGAGTGCGTTTTTTGACTTGCCTGGAGAAGAAGTACTTGTTGATGAGAATGCTTTACGATTTGCTTGCTTTGAGCAAGTCCATTATGTAGAATCAAGAGTAAATTATTTAAAAACAATTCTTCCAGAGATATTTCTTACAAGTATTGATACTGAACTTCAACAGTCATATACTTATATGTCGAATCATGATTATGCGCTCTGCCTTTTCAAATCAACAAAAGCACGAGCAAACGCAGATTTATTTCTATCAACAATAGGTGGCGCGACAAATGAGTCAGTACGTTTGATTACAGGTGCAAAACTCAATCGAAGCATACAACTTATTCAAAGAGAACAAGACAATGGAAGATTTCCTTTACTCGGTTATAGTTATCTGGGTTATTCTCAGCAAATGATAGAACAAGAACCTTATACTGGACTCTTATTTGCCGAATATGCTATAGGATTTAGTGATTTAAGCGCATATTTTCCAACAGTGCAACAATCTGCTAGACTAACAAAAATTACTTGGCAGACTTTACTCGCTGTGTTCTTTATAGGATTATTTGTTGGAGCACTTTCTATGCTTTTTATTGTGCGCAAATCTCAGTCTTTAAAGAAAAAACCAGTTCGAAAAACTCGGAAAATACGTAAAAAATAAAGCTTCTATTTACTACAGTATATATGTTAGATAATAATTACCATTTAACAATGGATACAAATCGGAAAGCTTTATAAATTTAAGAGAATATCTACTAATTCTAAGAGGAAAATCACAATCATACTCACCTCTTTTTCCCGGGAAGGTTGCTTTCGAGTGGCCTTCTCAGGGTTTTTTCTGAAAATAATTCGAAATATTATAGTTTGTACTTATGAATCCATATTATTTTTCTTGAATGTATGAATTCTCTACGATTAAAAATATATTTTGGTTTATTGCTAGTGTATATTTTGTTATTAATTTATCTTTATGTACCTTTGCCTGAAAAAGTTGTGGATGATGTGGGTTCTATTAAATTCATTTCTTGCACACAAACAAATTGTGCAGTATTCTTAACGGAACTCATTCAAGCTTCACAGGAAACGAAATGTGTCCTGTATGACCTTGACGAAGATAGCTTATTTCAAGTTTTTGATGAGAAATCTGTTCCCGTATTATTATTTGAAGAAAACTATGAAGAAGACTTTTCAGAATTCATACAACCCGTAAAAAGTTTAGGTCTTATGCATCACAAATTTTGTATATTTGATGAGTCGTATATTTTAACAGGTACTTGGAATCCAACTGAGAGAGGGACGTATTATAACGATAACTATGTTATATTCATTCAATCGTCAGCGCTTGCAAAAGAATATCTCAAAGAATATGAACGAGTCGAATCATTTAAGCAAGCCACTTCTCGCGGGCTAAAAGTTTCTTTATCAGATATGGACATTCGAACATGTATGACACGTCAAGAAAACTGCGAGAACTTAATTATCAAAGAAATTGAAAAAGCAGAAGAAACTATTTCTGTTTTGGCATTTACATTTACAAGTAAGCCTGTGGCAGAAGCATTAATTGAAGCAACACTGCGAGGAGTTGAAGTGCTTGTAATTTTTGAAAAAACAAGAATAACGCAATATTGTGTTATACATAGATTTGAAGGAAGCTTGGTTCAATCATATCTTGATGGGAATAAATATGTGATGCATGAAAAAATGTTTCTTATAGATAATTCTACTGCGATAGTTGGAAGTTATAACCCGACAAAAGGAGCGCAAGAAAAAAATGACGAAAATATACTTATTATCCAAGGAGATGTGAATTTTATGAACAAAGCAAATGAAGAATTTGGAAGAATACTTGAGGTGGCTGTTCTTAGATAAACTTATTGTTGTTTTGACTATATTTTATTAAAAATTTTTTTTGAGAATTTTCATGATTTATTTCTTTAAAAGTTCTTTCAAATCTCGAAATTCTTTTCTTGAAATAATTTCTTCTTGAATATATTTTCCTTTCTTCCAATATGTTTTGTAAGCTTTAGCATTTGGTTTACTATGAAGTATTCTGTACTTCTTATCAACAATTTCAATCGCACAAGAATTATCAAGAGCAAGAGCAACTAGTTTAGAAGTGGATTTCATCATTCTTGGTAGATCTTTCTTACGACCACCTTCTCCATTAAAATGCGGACAATGAAGTGCATCAACGAGACCTAAGCCAGTCACTTTAATTAATTGAGAACTATTATTTGTAATTAATTTTGAATCAGAATTTCCAAAAGAAAACCAACAGATAGAACCAGCACTTAATCCAGAAAGTACAATTCCTTTCTTGTACGCTTTTTTTAAGACTTTATCAACACCTTTTTTTCTCCAAAGAGTCATCATCTTCAAAGTATCTCCGCCACCAACATAAATAATATTTGAAGATAGAATTTTATGTTCTATTTCTTTTTTTGATAACTTTTCTCGTATTAAATATAAAACGTCAACTTTGCAGCCAAGTTTTGAAAAATACTTTTTAATAAGTTCAAAGTAAGACTCAGAATCATTACTCGCAGTTGGAATGAAAAGAAGTCTAGGTTTTTTTTTGCTTGCAAGAGCAACAATCTCTTTATCAATAGAAACAGTCTCAAGAGGATAGAATTCTCTGTCCTTATGAGGACGTCCCATTTCTCCACCACCAATTGCAACGATTTTTCCCATATTGTTCACCTTAACTTTTTGAAGCACTCATTTTTTCTTAAGATCTTTTTTGCTTATTGGTTTATTTATATTTTTTTTATCCTTTTTTTCTAATTCTGGCCTTTTGACAAAATAATAAATAATTACGCCAATAAGACCAGCAAAAATAATTATTAAAACCCATAATATCTTATCTTTAAAATCCCTTTTTAAAATATCGAGCAAAATCCAAACCCAAAGAGCCATAAGGGCTAACCAAATAGGTAAGATAATAATAAAAAGTATTGGAAGGACAATTGCAAATATTCCTAAGACGTATTTCCAAACATTTTCACCACTAAGATTTTTATGGAAGTTTGTATCAATGAGTAACCATTCACCTTCGTATTTGTCGAAGATAAATTTATTTGAGAATCCTTCGCTATTGAAATTCTCACTAGATGCAGAGAACCGTCCTTTAACAAGAACATAGTTATTTTCTAATTCTTCAAACGAATTTATTGACTGATTAAACTTTATTGATTTTCCAAGAAGACTGTTTTCAATTTCGCTTTTTAGAGTTTTATTTGCATTTGGAGAAATAATATCTTCAATTAATATAATTTGATCAGCATTAATTGATGCAGAAAGCAACATTATTTGTCCTTGCATTTGAACTTTATCTTGGACTGAAATCTCTCCTGCAGCAAATGATGAAACAATAAAAATCACAAGCATAAGAATTATGACTGTTTTTGGAAATTTCATTATATTCTCTACTAAAATACTCTTTAATAAATCTATTGTTTTAAATTATTTTTAGAAAACGATTGAAATAATAAAATAAAAAAAATAAAAAACAAAATAAATTAAGCACTTATGCTAATTCATTAAGTCCTGACTGAACAATTCCAGGCATTACGAAACCAACGAATATCCATAAAAGGAACCAAAGGATAGTATTATTATCTTTTTTGACTAATGCGCCAAAAGCTTCACAATACTTATAGTACCAGTAAAGGTTTGCAACAGGAATGATGATTAGCCAAGCAGTAGGAATTTTAGCACCTAAAGTGTTTAATTCTTCTTTTGTTGAAACTAACCAATAAATTTGATAAATACCAAATGTTATTATCATATACAAATACACTAGAAATATATTTCTTTTTTTAACCATTTTTTTCACCTACACATTTAATTTTACTTTTTTTAAGTAAATCACAACTAGATTTTAATATTAGTGATATAAAAAGCTTTCTAAAATTATTTTTTCAGCTTAAACAAGATTTTTTTGTTTTTCGCAAGCCAAACAAACCTCAAAACACCCAATTGTATTCATCAACCCATTTCTTTCTTTCCTGATTATAATACTTATCTCGAAAGATATGTTCAGTATTCTCTCTTTTGAAAAACAACTATAAAATTATCTCTATCATCTCTGTTCATTCTTTCGTTAAAACGACTTAGAGGTGTGATACGATTATTTGATTCTCTTGTAAGATTATGTAAAAATGGTTGGAGTAATAATCTTTTGTAAATAACTTGATTATTTTCTCTTTCAGACATAACTAAATGACCGTCCTTTTTTAATTTTCTTTTTGCAAGTTTCAATAGGAGTATTGGAAAGATATTTGTATAAATATCAAGAGCAAAAATGCAATCAATAGAATTATCTTTGGCAGAATCTAAAAATGTTGTATAGTTTGCACAATGAAATTCAAAATCGTGACTTTCCTTACAAAAATCAATGATTGATGAATTCAGATTAATACCTATCTTTTTTTGAAACGTTTTTGAAAGAACAGACAATTCAGCAGCGTGACCGCAACCAACTGAAAGAAGTATATTTCCTTTTAGATTGGCGCGCGTACTAAGAAATTTAATGAGAGATGAAACTTGTATCTCTCGTAGTTTGAGATATTTATTTTGTGTGGAGAAATATTCTTTTTTAGATATTACGTGGTTGAAGTTGTGATGCTGTTTTTATAAATTTTTTTCTTCTTTGTGGATTTGATTCCATAAAATTTATATTAAACAAAAGTAAATAACTGTAAATGGAAGAAAGAATTCGAATTGCAGCAATAATAATTCGAGATAATAAACTTCTTCTAGTAAAGGGTTCTGAAAAATACAATGAGTATTGGACTCCGGGTGGGAAGTTGGAATCTGGAGAAACCGATAAGGAATGTTTGGTAAGAGAACTTAAAGAAGAAATTAATGCTACCATCAAATCTGCAAGATTTTTTAAAGAGTATATATCAAAATCCCCCTATAATGAAAATACCCTTACTATCAATCGAGTATATTTTGTGGAAATCTCTGGCAACTTAAAACCTGCAAAAGAGATTAAAAGAATTCTCTGGTTGTCTAGGAATGATTTTGAAGGAAAGATATATCCTCTTATTGATATAACTCAAGAAGCTATAATTCCTGATTTGATACGTCTTGGTTATTTTTTGTTGTTATAAAATATGGTGCTTATACTACTCAATTTTAATTTTACTATTTTGTTATTGGTGCGTAAAAATTCATTTATAAAGTAAATATTTTAAACTCGCTTCTCCATCCATTTTTTTAAAACCTAGAGATTAATCAATAACAAGCTTTAAATACTCCTTATTGCTTTTTCTAGGAACGGAAAAACCGTTTAAAATATCATTTTGAGAGGTTAAACAGAATGTCTATACTAAATTTTGGATTTACGAAAATACTCGTTGAAAAATATACGTCAGCTACAAAACAGATTAAAATACAATCTGGAATGAATATTCTTGATGTGTCAGAATCAGAAATGATTAAAGATGCAAAACAAAAAGCATTTGTTGTGAAATTTGCGTTCGAAATAAAATACGAACCAGGTGTTGCAGTAATTAATTTAGAAGGAGATCTCATTTTCCTTGCAGGAGAAGAAGTTTCTAAAAAAGTTGCTGAAGCTTGGAGTAAAAACAAATCTTTACCAAAAGATATTGCACTTAATGTATTTAACAGAATACTGCACAATTGCAATGTAGAATCATTAATTTTAAGTAAAGAAATGAATCTACCTGCGCCAATTCAATTACCAAAAGTACGTGCACAACAAGCAGATGAATCAAAAGCACCAAAAGCTAAAAAGCTAGGTGCTTAATTTTTTTCTTTTTATATTTGAGGTCTTATGATGCCAGAAGAAGAAGTACAACTTAAAGTTGTTGAAGCAATTCAAGACGATGTTAACAAAGGAGTAGTACGGCTAGATAGTTCTTTCATGCGAACAATACATGTTCAAGAAGGCGATGTAGTAACAATTGCTGGCGGCAGATCAACAGTAGCATTAGTGGAACGATCATTACCTGGAGATATAGGTCTTAATATTATTCGAATGGATGGACTTACGAGAAGAAATGCGAAAGCAGGAATTAGTGAGTTTGTAAAAGTAAGCAAAACGGAAGTATTACCTGCAAAATCAATTACTATTGCGCCAGCAAGTGAAGGAATAAAAATAAAAATTGAAAATCCTGAAACCCTAACAAAAATTCTACAAAAAAGACCTTTGATGAAAGGAGACATTTTTTCTTTAGGAGCTCCTGTATCAAGATTTGGTTTTGGAGATTTAAAATTCGTAGTAGCAGAAACTGATCCAAAGCAACAAGCTATAATTGTTGCACCATTAACCATGGTAAATTATCACTCAGAAACTGTCGAGCTTAAAGAAGAATTTAGTTTTCCAGATGTAACTTATGAAGATATAGGTGGCTTAGGAGATGAACTTCAAAAAATTAGGGAAATGGTAGAATTACCCCTTCGACACCCAGAAATATTTAACAAATTAGGAATTGAACCACCAAAAGGAGTTCTCTTACATGGCCCTCCAGGAACAGGAAAAACGCTACTAGCAAAAGCTGTAGCAAACGAAACAAATAGTAATTTTACAGTTATTAACGGACCAGAAATAATGAGTAAATTTTATGGCCAATCAGAAGAAAACTTAAGGAAAGTATTTGAAGATGCAGAAAAAAATGCACCTTCCATAATTTTTATTGATGAAATAGATGCAATTGCTCCAAAAAGAGAAGATAGTAAAGGGGAAGTTGAAAGACGTGTCGTAGCACAATTATTAACTATAATGGATGGGTTAAAAACTCGAGGAAAAGTAGTTGTCATGGCTGCAACAAATATTCCTAACTCTATAGATCCTGCTTTGCGAAGACCTGGACGATTTGATAGAGAAATAGAACTTGGAGCGCCAGGAGTACAAGGAAGATTAAATATTTTAAAAATTCATACTCGAAACATGCCTCTGGAAAAAAAGGTTGACCTAAATTCTATCGCACAAATAACACATGGATTTGTAGGAGCTGACTTAGCAGCGCTTGCAAAAGAAGCAGCAATGAATGTTCTTAGAAAATTATTACCTGATCTCAAATTACATGAAAATGAAGAAACAATACCACCAGAATTATTAGAAGATATAAAAATAAGTCACGAAGATTTACTTGATGCACTTAAAGTAGTACGACCAAGTGCAATGAGGGAAATACTTATTGAAACACCAAATGTGAGTTGGGATGATGTTGGTGGACTGCAAGATGTAAAACAAGAACTCATTGAAGCAGTAGAATGGCCGCTTAAAAATAAATCAACATTCAAAAAAATGGGAGTAAGACCACCACGAGGAGTACTTATTTATGGGCCTCCAGGAACTGGAAAAACTATGCTTGCAAAAGCAGTAGCAAAAGAAAGTGAAGCAAATTTTATTTCAATAAAAGGACCAGAACTTCTTTCAAAATGGGTAAATGAAACACCTCAACTCGTAAAAAAACTATTTATAAAAGCACGACAAGTTTCACCAGCAATAATATTCATTGATGAAATAGATGCGATCACAGCAAGCAGAAATAATGATGGCGGACCTGGTTCAAACATGAATGCAGTAAATCAATTACTCACAGAAATGGATGGTCTACAAGAACTCAATGACGTAGTCGTTATTGCAGCAACAAATAGACCTGACGTTATGGACACAGCGCTTCTTCGACCAGGAAGATTTGACAGAATAATTCTTGCAGGAGTTCCCGATAAAGTTGCGCGAAAAGCAATCTTTGAAGTGCACACAAAAGGCATGCCTCTCGCAAAAGATGTCAAAATATCTCAACTTGTTGATAAGTCAGATGGCTATGTTGGCGCAGACATTGAAGCAGTATGTAGGGAAGCCGCAATGTTTCAATTAAGAGAAGATTTCAAATCAAAAAACATCTTAATGAAAAACTTTGAAAAAGCTTTAGGAAAAGTAAATCCTTCAGCAAGTAAAGAAATTCAAGAAGCGTACGCACAGCTACAAAACCAATTCTCGAGTGCACGCGGAAAAGAAATGAAAGAAGAAAAACCTGCATATTACGGATAAACTATTTGTCATGCCTTCGTGGAAAAATTTATATACCTCTTTTTTTAAATTCTATTTGTTTACATTAAAAATATTTAAGGAGAATTACTATGTCAGAATCAGAAGAAAAAGCATTAAAGGGTTTAAAAGAAGTTGGAGCTGAATTACAAGCTGATATAACTAATTTTCGAGATGCACTAACATCTGGAAAAGAAGAAAAGATTAATCATTTTCGAAACTTAGTAAATAATCGAATTGGCTGGTTAATAAGTCATGAAGTAGTTTTGTCAAAAAAAGAACGATATGATGAACAACTTATCAAAAATTTTTATGAGGAATTTCAAAAGTTTATCGCAGAATCTCAAAAAGTGAAACAAGAACAAAAAGAAATTGATGTCGCTATATCTGCTCTTGAACAAAGTAAACATATATTTACAAGTTTTAAACCGCATGAATTTGATGTAATGATTCAGCATATAAAAAAACTAGAATCTTTGTCCACAATGGAATTAAAGGAAGATAAAGATATAGTTGGAACAGCAAAACTTATGAGAAAAGAACTTAAACTCATAGTTAAAGACAAAGATTAAGTATTTTCTTTTTTATTATTTTATAGTTTTTTTGTTTTCTTCTTTTTATTTGCTCTTTTTGTTTTTACCTTGTTCTTCCTATTTTCGCAATTTATTTGTTGTTATCTTTTTTTATAATGCATAATGAGATAACCAGGATAGATTCCCTTTATTTGTGCAGACTCTCTATCGAACTCTTCAGTACATTGTTCTAAAGTAAAATTCTTGAGAATTTTTGGCGAGCAGTATTCTTCAAAAGTGTAGGAATATTCTTTTACTCTTACTGTTTTGTCTAGAATTTCTGATTCAATAAGTTCTTTTACCCAATAATTTTCTCCTTTTTTTTCAATAAACTGTCTAAGAGGGTGTGTTACTAAGAACAAAAAATCACCTTTAGATTTCAAAACACGTGCAGCTTCTGAAAATGTTTCTTCAAGGGATTTGCTATGTTGCAGTGCATATCGACTATAAATAAGATCAAAAGTTTTATCTGGGAAATCTAGAGATTCAAATGAGCCTTCAACGAGATTTGCTTCTGGAACACGTTTCTTTGCTAGAGCAAGAAGTTCTTTTGAGATGTCTAATCCAACAACTTTGCTTTTTTGCTTTGTGAAATATTCAACATCACATCCATGTCCACAACCCAAATCAAGAACATCTTTATACTAAAAAATTTCGACAGAGATTTTTTCTCTGGGGTTTCTTGGAACGCTA
>CAZFEG010000027.1:0-10599 GCA_964517565.1 uncultured Methanosarcinales archaeon | reverse complement strand
TGAATATACTATTTTAGCTCTTAGTTGCAAATCATTTAATTGTCAGACAACCTGTAAAGGTCGGAGTATTCAACCCCAGAGAAAAAATCTCTGTCGAAATTTTTTAGTATAAAATTATTTTTGTATAGAACGTTTTACAGCATTTGGATTAAGTGCGAATTCCATTTCAATAGGCACATTCCCAGGCAAATACGTAGTTTGACGAGATGCATCATTTTTATGAACAAAATTATATTTAGCAACTAATGAAGCAGCTTGATCAATAATAATCTCATTCGAATGAGCAACTTTCTCAGCAACCATATCTTTTTGAGCTCTCACCGCAGCTTCTTCATTTGAAAAAGATCCTGCAATCTGCAAATAACCATAGATATTTGGTTTAATGAGCAAAAAACTTTCAGGGTCTGCAAAAGGAATCAAAGTATCATACGAAACAACTTGTCGAGTTTCAGTTGAATTTAGATCAAATATGGCTTTTTCAGTCATAGAATCAACAGATGCAAAATTATAGAAGACAGATTTAGATAATTGGGCTCCAGTTAATGTGACAGTATTAGCCTGAGATGAGTTATCAGAACTTGGAAAAAAAGCAGACACAAATTTTTGAAGTAAAGGAAATTTATTTTTAAAAGCAACATCTCCAGGAAGCATAACATCGACTATATTATGATATCTTCCGGTAATATCAATTGTAAAACGCGCACCAGGATTAGTAATTTTGCCTAATTGATCATTAGTTCCTAGTAAAACTTCGTATTTAGGTTGAATTTCGATAGAATCGCTAATTATAAGATTTTTAGATGTATAGTCTTGCGCCATTGTAATCATTGGTAGGTGACTACATTTTATAAAGCTTGTGAAAATATTCTTTGCACCGTAAGTAGCAAGGTCAAGATTTTCCATAAACTACTCTATAAAAGACAAATAATGAGAGTGAGTTTGTCTTGAACTAATATCTGGAAAAAAAGTCAAAGGTAAGCTTTATATAATCCGAACTCATTCTTGAGGCCTAAGCGAGAGAAAAGAAGAAAGGAAAAATGGGGTTTTCGTGTTCTCTACTGCTGACATAGCGAATTTCCCCGCATCAGAGAAAATGTTGCGATTAAAACCATTGCGACCAAGCTTGCGAGAAAAAAAGAGATATATCGTTTATGAGATTCAAGTAGATCAAAAAGAATCAGATATGTTCGCATTTCAAAAAACACTTATTAGCGAATTAACAAAATTATTAGGTGTTTTCCAAGCAAGTGCTGCAGGAATCATGCCTATCAAATATGATCAAAAAACGACAAGAGGAATTTTGCGCGTGAACCACACCGCTGTTGATTCGATCAAATCGTGTTTTGTTATGATTACCAAGCTCAAGAATACCCCAGTTACCATTCGTACGCGAGGAGTTTCCGGAATTCTTAAAAAAGCAAAAACAGAATATTTTGAAAACAAGTAAATTTTAAAAAAAATGAAAAATGAAGTTTAGAAAAAAATGCAACCAAGAACACTAATGTTTGATGGTTACATATTTTATTAAATTAAAAATGAGGTCTAGAAAAAAATGCAACCAACGTCACTAAAAACGTTCGGAGGCTGCATCTTTTCAATAAAGACCGAAAAAAACGAGGGTTAGAAAAAATGCAACCAATGTCACATCAAGTAATGGGATACGACCGGGCAATAACTATGTTTAGTCCAGATGGTCGGCTACTTCAAGTAGAATATGCAAAGAAAACAGTTCGATTAGGTAACACAGCTATAGGTATGGTTTGTAAAGATGGGGTTTTGCTCGTAACAGACAAACGTATTGTAGACAAACTAGTTGTCGCTAAAGCTATCGAAAAAATTTTTGTTATTGACGATCACATCATCTCAACTGCTGCAGGAATATTATCTGACGCACGAGTTTTAATTGAACGTTCACAAGTAAAAGCTCAAGAAAATCATGTAACCTACGACAGTCCAATTGATACTTTAGCTGTAGTTAAAGATATGTGCAGCCTTAAACAGCTTTGTACTCAATCAGGCGGTTTACGTCCTTTCGGCGTTTCATTACTCGTAGCAGGAATTGATGAAGATGGTGCAAAGTTATTCCAAACAGATCCAACCGGATTATTTTATCAATACTACGCAACAGTCATTGGTGAAGGAGAAACCGACATACAAGAAATTCTCTACAAAGAGTATAAAGAAAATATAACTGTCGAACAAGGTTTACAAATCGCAGTAAATGGAATAAAAAAGTTTCTTGAAGAAGATTTTTCTATTGATCGTATCGATGCAGCATATATAGATGCAAAGACTAAAACAATGAAAAAATTCTCTCACGAAGAGATAACAAAACTGAGTAAAAAATAAAAATGGCAAAAGGTAACAAACTTATTGATGATCATGTACAAATTGCACTTAACATAGCTAGATACAAAAGTCATGGTAAAGTGTTTGAAATGGCTATTGATCCAGATAAAGCTGTTTCCTACAAAGAAGGCGATAGTATTGATATTGAAGAAGTTATCAAAGCACCAAGCATTTTTGAAGACGTGAAAAAAGGCTTGCCTGCAAAAGATGAAGACCTCAAAACAGTATTTAATACAAAAGATGCTAATGAAATAATAAAACAAATTCTTGATAAAGGTGAATTACAATTTACTCAAAAATACCGTGGTGAACTTCGGGAACGAAAATATAAAAAAATAGTTAATCTCATTCACCGCAACGCAATCGATCCAAAAACAGGATTACCACATCCCGAAAACAGAATTGCATCTGCAATAGAAGAAGGAAAAGTAAAAATTAATGATTTAAAACGAGCTGAAGATCAGATCAATGACATCATTAAAATTTTACGACCAATCATGCCGATTTCTTTAGAAGAAGTTACTATGAAAATTCTTATTCCTGCCCAGTACAGTGCAAAGCTTCATGGAAGAATTCTATCATACAGTAATGCAGTTCAAGAGAACTGGTTAAACGATGGTAGTTTACTAGTAAGTGTTTGTCTTCCTGCTGGTTTGCAACACGAAATAATGGACGAACTCAACGGATTAAGCCATGGCACATGTAGTGTTGAAAGTGTTGAGAGAAAAAAATAGAAACAAACGTTTCTAGGATACCAAAAATTTCGACAGAAATTTTTAAGTAAAGTAAAGTAACAAATCTTGTAAATAACAATTACAAGATGCATACATTGCATAAAGCAATGAAAAAAACACACGAGGAAAAAAATGAGTGAACTACTAATAAAAGAAAAAGAAGTAGTTGTTCCTGGACAAATCTTGGCAACAGGTATGGAATACCTTCCAAGCCACGGAACATACAGAAAAGATGACAACATTTTAGCTAATAGAATTGGTGTTGCTGTTCTTGACGGGAAAGTTATTCGAACTATCCCTCTTGGTGGCAGATATTATCCAAAAAGAAATGATATTATCATTGGAAAAGTTAGCGACATCCTAAGTATGGGATGGAGAGTTGAATTTAACAGCGCATACAATGGACTTATCCCTATTAAAGATGGGACTTTTGAATTTATCCCTAGAGGATCAGATCTCGCAAGATATTACGATGTCGGAGATTACTTTGTAGGAAAAATTACTAATGTTTCTGGACAAATGCTTATTGATGTTAGCGTTAAAGGACCTGGTTTATACAAACTACGTAATGGTCGTATTGTTGAAGCAAACACAAACAAAGTTCCAAGAATTATTGGTAAAAAAGGTTCAATGGTTTCTATGCTTAAACAAGCAACTGATTGTAAAATTACAGTTGGTCAAAATGGTTTAATTTGGATTTCAGGAGAACCAGCAATGGAAAATTTAGTTGTTAAAACTATTCGTAAGATTGAGAAAGAATCTCATACTTCAGGTTTAACTGATAGAGTTAAAAAATTCTTAGAAAAAGAAACAGGAAAAACTATTGAAGAAAGAGCTCCAGAACAATTCGAAGAGCCAACTAGTGAAGACGGTGAACAAAATGAGTAAATACACAAAAAGATATGACGGCCGTGCAATGGATGAAACTCGTCCAATTGAAGCAAAAGCTGGCGTTCTAAAAAATGCTGATGGTTCAGGCTACTTCAAAATAGGTAATACAATTGCTTATGCTGCAGTTCATGGACCTCGAGAAGTATTCCCTAGATTTTTATCAAATCCTAAAAAAGGTTTACTTCGTATTAATTACAATATGATGGCTTTTTCAGGTCCTGGTGAAAGAAACCGACCTGGTCCTAATAGACGAGCTAAAGAAATCGGTTTAGTTTCTACTAAAGCAATCGAAACAGTTGTTGATTTAGAAAAATATCCTAATTCTGCAATTGATGTATATATTGAATTACCTCAAACAGATGCAGGTAGTCGATGCGCAGGTATTTGTGCAGCCTCTATTGCTTTAGCTGATGCAGGTATTATCATGAAAGATCTTATTCCAGCTGTTGCAGTTGGTTTAGTTGGTGATACAGCAGTTGTTGATTTAAGTTACAAAGAAGAACAACCTGAAGGTATGGAAGCTGTTGATATTCCTATGGCAATTGTACCTAGCACTGGTGAACTTACTTTATTGCAAATGGATGGTATTACTTCTAAAGAAAAAATTGTTGAAGTACTTGAAATGGCAAAAAAGGCTTGTGTAAAGATTGCAGAAATTCAAAGAAAAGCTCTGCAAGAAAAATATCAAGGTGAACACAATGAATAATGACTCAGGAAAACCTAATAGTAAAGAACATTTACGAAAAGCACTTGCTGCTAATGTAAGATTCGATGATCGGAAAAAAACTGATTTTCGTGATGTAAAGATTGAGTTTGATGTAAGTAACACCGCAGATGGTTCTGCAAAAATTACTTGCGGAAATACTGAAATACTTGTTGGTGTTTCATTAACTGTTGGAAGACCTTTTCCTGACAGAGCTGATGAAGGTGCATTAATGGTTTCATGTGAACTCTTACCAGTTGCACATCGAAAAATTGAATCAGGTCCACCAAGTATAAACGCAATTGAGATTAGCAGAGTTATTGACAGAAGTATTCGTGAAAGCGGTGCTATTGATGTTAAAGCTTTGTGCATTGTACCAGGTGAAAAAGTATGGATTGTAAATGTTGATGTCATCCCTATCAATCATGACGGAAACATAATCGATATTGGTGCTCTTGGCGCTATTGCTGCTATTCAAAAAACATTATTCCCTACTCTTGATGAGGATAATGTTGCTAATTACAAAGAGAAAACAGGCAAGGTTGTAGAAGTTTTACACAAACCAGTTCCTGTTACTGTTTGTAAAATCGGCGACCAACTCTTTATAGACCCTTCTCGTTTAGAAGAAGAACAATTAGATGCACGTCTCACCATAACAGTTATGGAAGATGATAGTATTTCTTCTTTACAAAAAGGAGAATCTTCAGGTTTAACTATAGATGAAGTTGCAGTAGCTTTAGATTTAGCAGTAAAAACAGCAAAAGATCTTCGAAAGAATATTTAATTATTCCCAAAAGAATAGCGAAAATATTTATTTTGAACACTGTTTATTTTTTTTATTTTTTTAATTTTTATTATCTACACCAAATTCTTTCTTTCAATAAGTATTTATACTACTAACACAAAAATACAATCATGAAACTTATACTTGTCAGGCACGGCGAAACAAATTACAATGTAAAAAATGTACTTAGTGCTAAACCTGGCGAACATGTCTTTCTCACCAAAAAAGGAACAAGTCAAGCAAGTGAAGCTGCAAAAAATCTTAAAAATAAAAAATTTGATATAATTTTTGTTTCTGAAATGTTTCGCACACAACAAACCGCCAGCATAATAAATCAATTCCATAATCAAATATTTATTGTCGAATCAAATATTAATGAATACTTTACAGATAATGAAGGTAAAACTTTAGAAGAAGTTCATCAACAAGATAAAGATATTAAAGATTGGTACACCTATAGACACAAAACAGGAGAATCACTCTTTGATCTTGCCGCACGAGTTAAAATCTTTCTTGAAGAATTGAAAACAAAGCCTTTTGAACAAGTACTTATAGTAAGCCATGAAGAAGTTATTAAGTATATTTATGCAAATATTAAAGGTATTTCAGGAGAGAAAGCTTGCGAACTCCATTTTAAAAATTGCGAACTTGTAGAACTAGATTTATAGAACAAAAAGACTTTTAAACCCCCAATTCTTTCTATATACTATGCTTTTAGGTAAAATCTTTGGCAAAGTGACGACAAAGGAATTTAAGTTTCTTGTAGAACATGAGACTCATAAATTTGAGTATATCCAAATTTTTCATCCAGTCTATGAATATGTTCTCTGCCAAGTTATGGAAATTGAGAAACAAGAAGATATGACTACAGCTTCTTGCCAAGTCGTTGGTTACAAAGATAAAGAAGGAAAAATAAAAAAAATAAAAATTCCTTTCGAACCTGGTTCTGAAGTTTTTCTTGCAGAGAACAAGTTTATTGGAGAAGTTATTAAACTCGAAGAATCTGATTCAGGTGCATACATTGGAAAACTTGATGGTAGAGATATTAATATTTATCTTGATTTAAAAAAGTTACTTACTAAACACGTTGCAATTCTTGCAAAGTCTGGTTCTGGAAAGTCATATACTGTTGGCGTTCTTCTTGAAGAAATTATTGCAAAAAAAGTTCCTCTTCTTATTATTGATCCTCATGGAGAATATTCTTCTATGCGTCTTGAAAATAATCACCTTGATGAAATTAAACATATGAGTGCTTTTGGTATCAAACCTGAAAAATTCATTATTAATGAGTATGGTGAAACAACTCTTAATCCACGTGTTCGACCTCTTAAAATTTCTAGTAAGCTCTCAGCAAAAGAACTTATTGAAATGCTTCCTGTTAAATTATCCAGTTCTCAACTTGGTGTTTTATATAGTGCGACTCAGAATATGAAAAATGATTGCGATTTCGATAGTGTTCTTTACAAATTACAAGAGGAAGAATCAAATATTAAATGGAATCTCATAAGCATTATTGAACAACTTCGAGATACAGGATTATTTTCTCCTGCTCCAACACCTTATCATGAGCTTGTTAAGTCTCAAGGTTGCTCAATTATTAATTTTCGAGGTATACCTCCTGAGATTCAAGATATTATTGTCTATAAATTAACAAAAGATTTATTTGAATTAAGAAAACAAAATAAAATCCCTCCGTTTTTTCTCGTCGTTGAGGAAGCTCATAATTACTGTCCTGAACGTAGTTTTGGAGAAAAAAAATCTTCTAAGATTTTACGAACAATTGCTAGTGAAGGAAGAAAGTTCGGTTTAGGTTTGTGTGTTGTGAGTCAAAGACCTGCAAGAGTTGATAAGTCAGTTATTAGTCAATGCAGTACACAAATAATTATGAAGATAACAAATCCTAACGATCTTAAGGCAGTGAGTTCTTCAGTTGAAGGTATTACTAGTGCAACCGAGAAAGAAGTTCAAGATATTAGTATTGGTACTGCTTTAATTACAGGCATTACAGATGTTCCTTTATTTGTAAGAGTGCGGCCAAGAAAAAGTTTACATGGTGGTCATGCTGTTGATATCCTAAGTCAAAACGGGAATCCTGAACAGTATAGTTCCCCTCAAAATAATGTTCCTGCTCAAACAGAAAAAAAGACTTCAGATTTTAGCAAGGTAAAACCTCCTTCGCAAAAGACAACTGAAAGTCAAACCCTAGAAAAAACAGCTCAAGCATTTCAACAAACATCAACAAGTATTGAATCAAATCAATCTTTTGAAATGAGTTCACAAAAAGAAAATTTAGATTCAGACGAAAAAAACATTATTGAACAGCTTGATGAATTCAAAGAGCAAGACGTTCTTCCTTTACTCAAACCAACAAGCACAAGCAAAGATATTGCTTTAATGAGTGAGAAACCTGTAAAGACCGTTCACCATGTCCTTCTGCCTGTTTTTGTTATGACTTGCAAAGATGGTGAAAATGTTTTCAAATTATGGATTGATAGAACTACTGGAGAAATCATTATCAATAAAGAAACTGCAGAAACAAAAAAACTTCCTGATCTAGGAGCCTTATCAAAAAAAGAATTACGTATGCTTCAAGCAGCCTTTAAATTAAAGAAGTTTTCCATTATCGATATGGTTCATGCTCTTGGTGTAAATTTGGATCTTAAGAAAGAGCTAGATATTCTTGTAAAGAAAACATATATTCTTCAAAAAGATGACACCCATTATGAATTAAACTCTAAGTTTATTTTTAGCAGTTTAGAACATTATAAATTATTTGATGAATTAGTGTATGAATCAATTTCTTATAGTCAAAAGATAGAACCTTCTATTGATATTGATACAGCAATTAGTCAATTGGAAAAGTTTACTTCTGTTATTGATCATGCCAAAGCATTCTTACTAACATTTAATGTGGAGTATGAATAAATGAATCTTCCAAACTCCAAAGAAACTTGGGAAGATCATATTTCTTTATTACAAAAAGAAGAAGAACCTACAAAAAACAGTAAAGAAGAGATTATACCTCTTCTTGCAAACCTTCTTGAAGAAACCATTGTCTCCGCCGCTAAAGTGGCTCTATCAAAGGGAAAAATTGGAGTTTTGTTTTCAGGAGGCGTCGATTCCACACTTATTTGTTTCGTTTTAAAAAAATTTAATATACCATTTGATGCAATAACTGTAGGTTTTCAAGATAATAATGAACAAAAACTTCCTGATGACATTCTTGAATCACGAATTGTTGCTAAAGATTTATCGCTTAAGTATCATGAAGTAATTCTAGATTTTCTTCAGGCAGAAAACCTTTTCAAAAAAATTGTTAATATATTAGGTGAAGATTTAAACAATGTTGTTAATGTTGGTGTTGGCAGTGTTGAACTTGCCGGCATTCAAGAACTTAAAAAAATAGATCCTGCAATCACAGAAATCTTTGGTGGTCTTGGTAGTGAAGAAATATTTGCAGGGTACAAACGCCATCTTGATTCCTCTAATCGCCATGAAGAGTGTTGGTTGGGTCTTAAGAGTATGTTTGAAAGAGATCTCATGCGAGACTTGGGTATTGCAAAGAGCGAAGGTATAAGATTCTACACACCTTTCCTTGATAAAGAATTAATTTCTTTTTCTATGAACATCGATGATTCTCTTAAACTTAATGAGAAAGGTGCAAAAATGATTCTCAGAGAGGCTGCAAGGCATTCTGGTCTTCCTGAAAACTTCGCTTTTCGCCCTAAAAAGGCCGCTCAGTACGGTTCGCGTACAGATAGAGCTATTGCCAAATTGGCAAAACAAAAAGGTTTTAAATACAAAAAAGATTACATTAACTCAATCCTAATAAAATGAATACAACAAATCTTGCTGAACAATCACTTTTGATGTCGAACCCATTAGTTAATAATATCATTATAGCCATCGCAATTTTTTTGTTAGGCTTAATTATCGGACGGATTGTTGGTAAATTAGTTGAGAAAATTTTCAAAGATTTTAAAGTTGATGGAGCTGTAAAAAAAACCACAGGATTAAAAACTTCTCTTGAACAAATTACTGGAACAATTATTTCTTATGCAATATATTTTATTTTTCTTATTATTGCTCTGAAGTATGTTGGCATTACAAGTTTACTTCTTAATGTACTTTCTATATGTATCATCCTTATTTTAGCAATTTCTTTAGTTCTCACTATCAAAGATAATGTACCAAACATTATTGCATATAATACTTTAAAAAAACGTAAAAGCATTATTGTTGGTGATTGTATAACTATCGATGCAGTTGATGGTATCGTTGAAAATATTAGTTTATTTGAAGTAGTTGTAGAAACTAAAAAAGGAGATGTAATTCATATCCCTAATAGCGTTTTTCTTAAAGAAAAGTTTGTTCGTAAAGCTCGTAAGAAAGGAGCAAAACAAGCTCAAACTAACGGCATTCGTAAGACAATAAAAAAAAATGAGTAGTGCGTAAAATACTAATCCATTTTTCACTTGTTCGTTTCACTTATAAATAAGCCTTTTTCTCTAAAGAATATGAGTTTCAAAAAAGTATTAAATTTGATTGCAAAATTTCAAACAAAACACCCATACATTACTATTCTTATTATTCTTGCAATCAGCATAGCATTCTATGGAGGGAGTACTCAGGTTCAAACTGTTGCGTCTCTTGAAAAAATGATGCCTACACAAATTGAAGAAATAGCAGCATTTAATGATCTTCGAGATGCTAATCTTGGTCAAGATATGATTGCTGTTGTTGTACGCGTTAATCGAGAAGGAACGGATCCGCAAGGAGTCATGGATATAACAGATTATAGGATTTTAGAATATTTAGATAACCTCCAAAATCTTCTTTCTCAAGAAACAGATATTCTTGAAGTTCATTCATATAATGAAATTGTTCAACGTTTTAATGGTGGAGAAATACCAACTAAAGAAGAATATGTACAAATTATTTCAAATCCTCAAGCAAAAGCATACCTAGATCAGTTTATTAATCAAGATAAATCAATTACGATTTTATTAGCAAAAACAGATATTAGTGCAGATGATGCACGTATGAATTCCCTTACAAAAAAATTACAAGCACACATTGAAACTATTGGTCGTCTAAATGCAGGTGAACAAAAAGCATTAAGTTTTTACATAGACATA
>CAZFEG010000026.1:0-10627 GCA_964517565.1 uncultured Methanosarcinales archaeon | reverse complement strand
AGTCTCCATCGCGACTTCAAAAATTCCGAATAAATCCACACCTCATAACTCTGAACTAAAGTCATGAAGAATTACGGCACGTATTTAATTAAAGCAGAATAAGGCCAACTATAATAAGAACAACACCAAGGCCAATTGCACCAAGAGCAATCATTTCATAAGTATCTATAGTCTTAAAAAAATTATTTAACCAAAGCTTCACATTATTTATGAAAGCTTCTAATTTCTCAGTATTAATTGTAACAGACTTTCCCATATAACAAAATTAAGAAAGAGGAAGTTTTTAAATGTTTTCACTAATTGACTAAGAGTGATTTTTATATCAAATATACAAAAGAAATAATATCACTAAACGTTCCTTGAGTTTTTCCGAATTAAACATACGAAAAAACTCCATCACTAAACGTTCCTTGAGTTTTTCCGTATTAAACATACGAAAAAACCTTCGCTGTCATTATCTTGAGGATAGATACGTAAACAATCTTTCAATTCAGGACGAATCAATAAGTTCTCAAACTCAAGAATCGGAGCGGTACGCTTAATATCTAAAGAAATAGGAATAATTTCTGCTTCAGGAAAATGTTCTAATAAATGAGAAACAATAGCCTCATTCTCAGCAGGTTCTAAAGTACAAGTTGAATATACCATCTCACCACCAGGCTTGAGAAGCTTAAAACCATTCTTAATAAGAGCCTTTTGAACACCACTCATACGCTTCACTAAACTATCTGAGTACATTGATAAAGCTTTGAAACTCTTACGAATAGTGCCAGTTCCTGAACAAGGAGCATCAACAAGAACCCTGTCAAAAAGAGGTTCAGAAAAAATTTCTCGAAGACGCATAGAATTTTTATTAATTTGAAAAGCATTCAAAGTCACAATAGTATTAGTAATACCCATACGCTGCAAATTAATAGACAAAGGACGAAGACGAGAAAGATCAGTGTCATTTGCAAAAAGAACACCTTCATTATTCAAATACTGAGCAATCTGAGTAGTTTTTGAACCAGGAGCAGCACATAAATCAAGAATAGAACTTGAAGAATCAGGATCAATAAAATTTTGAAATAAAACAACAGGAGGAATCATACTTGCAGCTTCTTGAACATAAAAATAACCAAGAACGTGCTCAGGCAAATTTCCAATATCAAAACGGTGTTGAGTTTTATGACCTTCAACAAAAAAACCCTCCTTACACCAAGGAACAGGAGAAAGCACCCAACCTTGAGCAATAAGTCGAGAATGCAAATCTTCAACAGAAATTTTGAGCGTGTTCACACGAATACATTTTCTTAAATAAGTCATAGAACAATCCATAAATTCATCATAACGATCTCCAAGGATATCTTTATAGCGTTTTTCAAAGAAGGGTTTAATTTCTATCTTTTCAGCCGAAGGAATATCATCGTGATCATACAGAGTCATAGTAAAAGAAAAAACAGCCTAGGATTCTTAAATCTTGCGTTCATTCTTAACATAAGTCACAACCCGAAGTAAGAAAGTTCTTTTTGGAGACTTAATAACGCCAAAAGTTTTAATTTCTTTTTGAAGATGTGAATAAATTCCATTTATCTTAGAATTAGGCCAAGAATCTGCTTGTTCAACTGCTTTTGGGAAAACCATAGAATCATACTTATTATTAGTCATATTTCTTCTCCATAACAATAGAACCAGTAGTAGATCGTTTGTATTTATGAGCTAATGCAGTTTGTTTATTGCTTTCTCCGAATCCATGTATGTAACTAAGTGGCCAAGAAAAAGGACTATCAAGATATATAAAACTATGAAGTGCCATTTTTCTCATAAGATTTTTTGCCAATAAATTATCAGACCAAACAGGTGAAATATATGCCTTATTAAATTGAACAGAACCTACATCAAAATATTCATCAAGAGTTACAGGACGAAGATTCTCAAGATTATCTTTAATGTTTTTTATAATCCCTCTTTGAGTGAAATATTCAGCACGACTTTCAAGACGTTCTTTTCCAAGCGTGCGATCAGCAGAGTCAAAACGAGGAGATTCATGTAAAAACCTTTCGAAAACACCAGTAGATATCCTGGACATTTTAATTTTAAGATCATCCTTTTGCCAAGATGAAGAACAAAGAGCATATACAGGAACCCCGAAACCAGCAAGTGCAAGAGAAATATCATGCACATCAATACCAGTAAAAGCAACAGATTGAGCATTAAAACGTAGACCTGAAAGAATGTTTTTTATTTCTCCTTTGGTAGGAATTTGCAAAGGATTGAAAGATGTCATTAGGAAACCTACCAAATGATTGCAAACAAGACACGGTAGACTTGTTCAAAATATACTTTCCCAGGATCCGCAACAGCATTATTATCACCTTTCACGATGTAGTATGTGCCATTTTCATCTTCACCAACATACACTACACGGTGAATAATTCGAACAGAATCATCGCTATCATCAGGAAGATAAGAAATAATATCTCCAACACCAATATCACTAGGGGACTCAGGAATAAACTGCAAAGCATTTGCTCCAGCATCTAAAAAAGGATCCATAGAATTGGTATCTGTAAATGATGCCCATTGAACGTTGGGAACCTTAAGAACAACTTCATCTTCAAACACCATGATTTGATCCTCAGAAATTCTATCTTGAGGAGAAAGCTGCTCAGGTGAATTCGTAGGCACACCACTAACTAGACCAACGGAACTAATCAGTTGAGATGCTAAAAAACCCATGGTGAAGATTAAAGCCAAAAGTGCTATTTGATCGAATCTCATAGTCATTACTGTGAAGTAGCAAGTATATAAATGTTTCTATATGTAACCACTTTTTAGGGGTGACAATGATTAGCTTTATAAAGAGGAGAAGTTTTCTCAGGCGGATGGCAGCAGTACCAATAAGCACAATAGGAAGCATACACTACAACCCAAACTATGCAGCAGCACTAAAAAAACTCCCATACCTTAAAGAAATTCTTGAAGCTCATAAACTACCTAAAGACATGAATCTTTCAACTACAAACAACTTTGTTTCTCATAACTACATAAACACTCAAGCAGTTGACATTGGAACTGCACAGCGAAAAATTAAAGCGAAAAATGAAATTGCGCGTCTACTCGGAGAACAAGCTGCAATACATATCAGTATGTACGGCGGATTAACAACATTTGAACTACTTGCGACAGCCGAGCAACACTTCAGCAACCAAAATATAAACACAAAATATAGTGTTGGATCTATACATGTAAATATGTTAAAAAGACTTAACAAAAAGCAGTCATTTATGGAAGGCTTATTTGATGTGAATCAACTCATAAAAAAAGGAAAAGTAGAACGTTTTTTTGACCCAAAATATCAACAACTTGCAGAAATAGGTATTTTAGGTAAAGGTAGGGGAATACTTAATCACGCGCTATATCAAAGTGCAGAAGCAGTACAACAATATCTTAGAGAACGAAAACTAGTAATCCCACGAATATCTCGATTGAAAATCTCCGAACAAGCAGATCTAAAACAACAGCTATTTATATACCAAAGCCACAATTGAAGTCATGAAGGAAAAAAGAGGTCCTGTAGTTCTTATTATTCGCGATGGCTGGGGTTATCGCAAGTCAAATACGCTCAACGCAATTAAGCAAGGAAAAACACCATTCACCGATAAGCTTATGCAAATATATCCAAACACACTTCTCAAAGCAAGTCAAGAAGCAGTAGGTTTGCCAAAAGGATATATGGGAAATAGCGAAGTAGGACACATGACTCTGGGAAGCGGCCAAATAATTGATGAATCACTCAAACGAATTAACCAAAGCATCAAAGACAAATCATTCTATTCAAACAAAGCAATTCTTGAAGCAATACAAAAAGCTAAGAAAAATAAAACAAAACTTCATATTATAGGACTCTTACAATCCGAAGGAGTACACGCACATGAAAAACACCTACATGCAATTCTTAAAATGTGTAAGGAAGAAGAACTACAAGACGTAAATATTCATGTTATTACAGACGGACGAGACTCACCAGTACACGACAGCATAAAACATGTAAAAAAATTACAAAAAGTTATGAAAAAATTGCAAGTCGGAATAATCACAAGTATTAACGGACGATTCTATGCAATGGATAGAGACAAACGATGGGCAAGAACAAAAATTGCGTACGAAGCAATCGTTGAAGGAAAAGCAAAAACATTCACTGATGCAATCACAGAAATAAAAAAATGCCACAGAAATAAAAAAACTGATGAATTTATAGTGCCAGTAATCCTAGAAGGATACAAAGGATTTCAAAAATATGATAGCGTACTATTTTATAATTTTCGAACAGACAGACCAAGACAATTCACACAAGCAGTAGTAGAACCAAGTTTCAAAGGATTTGTAAGAAAGAAAAAAAATGTATTTTACGTAAGCATGACAAAATACTATAAACCAATGAAAGCGAAAGCTGCATTCAAAGAAGTTGTTATCAAAGACATGCTCGGGAAAGTACTAAGCACGCATAAACTCAAACAACTCAGGATTTCAGAAACAGAAAAGTACGCACACGTAACATTTTTCTTCAACGGACAAATAGAAAAACCATTTCCAGGAGAAGAAAGAATCATCATTAAAAGTCCAAAAGTAGAAACGTACGATTTACAACCAGAGATGAACGCAAGCAAAGTAACAAAAAAAATCGTAGAAGATCTCAAGAATAAAAAACATGACGTTATCATCACAAACATTGTAAATGGAGATATGGTGGGACACACAGGAATCTGGGACGCATGTCTAAAAGCAGTTGGAACAGTAGATAAGAGTGTAGAAAAAATAATAAAAGCAACACTCAAACAAAAAGGAACAGCACTCATACTAGCAGACCATGGAAACATAGAAGACCTTACAAAAAGATGGAGAACATCACACACACTCAACAAAGTTCCCTGCATTTTGGTAAGTGAAGAAAAAGATCTGCGCAATGTAAAACTTCACAAAGGAGGACTAGCAGACGTTGCGCCAACACTACTAGATATTCTCAATATCAAAGCTCCAAAAACAATGACTGGAAAAAGTTTACTACGAAGATCTTAAGAAAAATAAGCTGAAGAAAATTCACAACTTTTTTAACATAATAAGAGTATTTGTTCTATACACAGTTTCTATTTCTTCAAACCCAATCTTTTTATAGAAATTAATTGCATCATTATCTTTAAAGACAAAGAGTTTTAGTTGTGAACAGTGAAGAGCAGTTACTTTTTTTATAACAAATCTTAGAAGAGCAAGACCATAACCTTTTCTTTGAAAAGATTTTTTGATGTGAATAGCATTAATAGTAAATGAATGTGAAAAATCTCGTTCAGGTTCAAAAGAAACATAACCTACGAAATTATCTTCAAGAAAAGCTAGTTGAATAAAACCATTTTGTAAGGATTGAGAGAATTTATCTTTACTTACAACATCAGACCAACCACCGAAATGTTTAGCGAAGGGTTCTTCCATATGCTCTTTAGTGAGAGGTTGAATATATTTTTCATAATCCCCATCAGAATATGGTCTTAGACTTAATTTCATGAAAAATATGAATAAAGAGAATTATTTAAACTGTGGTATCTTAGATAAAAAAGAAAGATTAATAAAGATTAGCTATATATAGACTATAGTGAATATATAATGACTGAAATAACAACAATACAACTAGACAAAGAACTAGTAAATGAACTGAAAGATTTGCGACAATACCCCAGGCAAACTTATAACGAACTTATCAGCAACATGATTAAAGTGTATGAAACAACGAAGAACAACAACCAATACGATGAGTTCCTCCACAAAATACAACAAAATAAAATGAGAGAATTATGGGACAACAAAGAAGACGAGGACTGGGACAATGTATAAATCAGGAGATATCATACTTGCAAATGTACAATTTACAGACACATTTGAAATAAAACAACGACCCGCAGTAGTCCTTTTCGAGGAACAAAAAAATATAGTCGTTGCAGGAATAACAAGCAACACAAAAATGAAAGGAATACCTCTGACAAAAAAAGAAGGAGCGATTAAAGAAAGCATAATAAAACTAAATTACATATTCACAATTTCAGAAATCTTAATAAAAAAGAAACTATTTAGTCTGAAAAAATCAAAAAAACAACTAATTCTAAAAAACCTTAATAAAAAGTTTGAGCAATTAAATTTATAAGTCTGTCTTACCGCCCGTCTTACCCAGTCGTGCGTCAGCACATTCAATCAAAGATTGAACGCACTAAAAAAAAAGCGAAGTCAACAAAAAAATAAAGAATAAAACTATTTCTTTCTCCAAGTACTTGGAAGAGGTTCAGAAGGAACAACTTTACCTTTGAAACAATAGTCATAGAAGTCACATTGACCAGAAGACCATTTACATAAAGGAGTTTTATTCTGAGCATAATCAGCAATGATATCTGTTCCGGTGGAAGCATGAACTTGCTCAATCTTGAACTTCGCATGCTCAATAAGTTCATCATCAACAATAAGAACTTGCTCAGCCTTAGCATCAGACTGTTTTAAAAAATAAATACCCACTTCTTGAGGCTTCACTTTATGTTCTAATTCATAGAGCAAAGCATAGACTGCTAATTGTAATTTATACTGAGGAGTCATGTGAGGACGTTTAGACGTTTTATAATCCATTAAACGAACAACACCATCCATCGTTTCAACAACATCAATAAAACCCTTCACATAAAAATCCCAAGAAAGATATTCTTTTTCAGTACCAGGAGTAATTGCTTTAAACGCTTCAGGAAAAGACATGCCAGAAGCCATTTTTGTTTCAATTCGTTTGAAAAGAATTTCAAGATGATTATGAAGCATAATATTTGTTTCTTCGAAGAAAGATTCAATCTCTTGAGAAGACATATCTAACTTGTCAAACTCATCTTTACTATCAGACCAATGCTTCTTAAGAAGTTCAGTTACAATAACCTTAAGATCATCCTTATAGTTTTCGCTTAAGACGCTAGGAAGAAGAGTAAATAAATCTTCCAAAGCATTGTGTGCGGCACTACCCCTTACTAAATGAATAGAAGGTGAAGTTTTCATACGCATTTTGTATATAAAAAAATATTTCCGAGGACACTGAAAATAAGTGTTCATAGAAGAAGGTGATTGCATTCGTTTTTTTCCCATAAAAGAGAGATAGCTCCAACTTATTTATAAGCTTGGTGTATGGATGAGCAGTGAGCAGGACAAGACCAAAAAGATAAGCACACACATAAAAAGCAGCAAACATTTTTAAAGGACTTTAATTTCTACAAGATTTAATGTCTTACGAACTTATTTTAACAGAAAAACCAAGTCAAGCAAAAAAAATAGCAGAATGCCTCTCAGAAAGTAAACCAATAAAAAAATCTGAAGACGGAGTTCCGTATTATATTCTTACACATAACGGACAAGACATCGTTATTTGTTCAGCAGTAGGTCACGTTTATTCTTTAACAGAAAAAGAAAAATCATACAAATATCCTTCATTCGATATTGAATGGGTTGAAGCATCAAAAGTAAATAAAGGTGCAGCATTCACAAGAAAATATCTTAATGTCATAAAAAAACTGGCAAAAGACGCAACAACATTTACTGTCGCAACAGACTTTGATATTGAAGGTGAAGTCATTGGATTAAATTTAGTTCGATTTGCCTGTAAACAAAAAGATGCACAACGAATGAAATTCTCAACACTTACAAAGAAAGATCTTGTAGAATCCTATGAAAACAAATTAAAAACAATCGAATGGGGTCAAGCAAACGCAGGAGAAACAAGACATTTCCTCGATTGGATGTACGGTATTAATATTTCCCGCGCACTTAGCCTCGCAATACGAAAAGCAGGACTCTACAAATCATTATCATCTGGTCGAGTTCAAGGACCATCACTAAAACTTATTGTTGACAAAGAAAAAGAAATCAGAGCATTTATTCCAACACCATACTGGCAAATAACATTCAAGGGAGCAGTTCCTGAAGATGGTAAAGAAGCAATTATAGAAGCAATGCATAAAGAAGATAAGTTCCTAGATGAAGAAAAAGCAACACAAACACATGCTAAAATTAAAGGAAAAAATGGAAAAGTTAAAAGCATTGAACGACGAGAATCAAAAAGTCAAGCACCAACACCATTTGACTTAACAACATTACAAATAGAAAGTTACAGATCACTACGTATTGCACCAAAAGATACACTAGCAGTCGCTCAAGAACTCTACTCAAAAGGATATACATCATACCCTCGTACAAGTTCACAACAACTTCCCGAAGAACTAGGTTTAAAAAAATTATTAACAGAACTTACACGACATAGCTTGTACAAAGATCTTGCAAAAAAGATTCTTGCACAAAAAATAATCAAACCAAATAATGGAAAGAAAAAAGATCCTGCGCACCCCGCAATTTATCCAACAGGAATTCTCCCAGCAGACGGAGAACTTGAAGGAAGAGATTTCAAAGTCTACGATTTAATCGTACGACGATTCTTAGCAACCTTTGCAGATGCTGCAATTCGTGAAACAAATAAATTATCTATTGATATTGTCGGAGAAGTCTTTGTTGCAAAAGGAACAAGAACTATTTATGCAGGATGGCAAGAATTCTACGGTCCTCACGTTAAACTTGAAGAAGAAACATTACCTAAAGTTGATGAAGGACAAACAGTAGCACATAAAGAATCAGAACTTCACCATAAATTTACTAAACCACCAAAACGGTTTACTCCAGCAAGTCTCATTAAAGAACTTGAAAAAAGAAATCTAGGAACAAAAGCAACACGAGCACAAATTATTGAAACACTCTTTGATAGAGGATATGTTGCACAAAAAACACTTGAACCAACAGAAATGGGAATTACAACAAGTGATGTATTAGAAAAACACGTTCCAGAAATTGTTAAAGAAGAACTTACACGAGAATTCGAAGCAGAAATGGAAAATATTCGTGATCATAAACAAAAAAAAGAGCAAGTTCTAGAAAATGCAAAAACTCAACTCATAAAAATTCTTACGGACTTCAAAGAACACGAAGGCGAAATAGGAAAAATACTCAAAGAATCATTATTTGAAAGCCAAGAAAAAGATAATACGCTAGGACTATGCAAATTATGTAAAGATGGCACCTTAATGATAAAATACTCACCAAAAACAAAACAAAAATTTATTGGATGCTCAGGATACCCTGAATGTAAAGCAGTATTTAGTTTACCAGGTGACGGCTCAACAGCAAAATCAACTGAGAAGGTATGCGAATCATGCACCTATCCAATGATAAAAATTGGAAAAGGAAGAAGCGAACGTATAGCTTGTTTTAATCCAGAATGTCCTGTAAAGAAAAAACAAGAAGAAGAACAGCAAGGACCAGAACTTACAAAAGCATTAGCATCACCATGCCCTCGATGTGGAAAAATGACATTAATACTTCGAAGAAGCATGTACGGACAATTCATAGGATGCGGCGATTATCCTAACTGTAAAACAATTATTCAAATTCCTAAAGACGACGGACCAATAAGTATGATCCCGGTTGAGCCTAAAAAGAAAACAAAAAAGAAAGCTGTGAAGAAAAAAACAACAAAGAAGAAAATAACTAAAAAGAAAACTGTGAAAAAAACAACTAAGAAAACAGTTAAGAAAGCAGTGAAAAAAACAACTACAGTAAAAAAGTAACTAAAAAAACTGTTTCTAAAAAATAAAACTAATCCAAAGGACTTCTAATCTTATCAAAAGAATTTCTTGCAACGTGAGTATATATTTGTGTTGTTCTCACACTTTGATGTCCCAATAATTGTTGAATAGTTCTAATATCAATTCCTTGTTCAAGAAGATGCGTTGCAAAAGAATGCCTGAGAGTGTGAGGTGTGACTCGCCGGTTAATTTTTGCTTTTTGAGATGCAAGTTTAATAATTTCTTGAACAGTCTTAGAAGAATATTTGCTAGTCCTACCTGAAAAGATATATTTTCCTTCAGAAAATACATGACGATAATCGCACAATAATTTTTTAACTTTTTTACTCAATAAGCTAATACGATCTTTATTTCCTTTTCCTGCTTTAATAAAAATCAGGTTTCGTATTAAATCAACATCAGACCATCTAAGATTAATTAATTCACTAAGTCTTAAACCAGCAGAATACAACAAAGAAATAACTAATTTATGTTTTAGATTAGCAGTAACAAAAACCATCTTTTCAATTTCTTGCTTAGAAAGAACAACAGGTAATTTCTTAGGCTTTTTTGGAAGCGTAAATTCCTCAAAAATAATTGCATCGAACTTTAAATAAAACCGGACAGCAGCACTAGCTAAACGAATAGTATTCTCACTTAAATTGCTTAAACGAACAAAAAATGTTCTATAAGAACAATTAGCTTCCAAAAACCTGCGAATATAATAAATATAAACTTTAACAGTTTTAGGACTTGACTTTCTAAGCTTAAGTTCTTCAGTTATTCTGGCCAAAATCCTGTTAATGTGTTCTTCATCCACAAAACAAGGAATAGAACCAATATAAAATAAAAGTTCACCTCTAAAAAGCGCAAGATTTGCGGGATTAAATGCTATTTCGCTTCGCTTAATAGGTGTTATACGATATTTTTTCAACAGCTTTAAATGTTTAACAGAGCAAGTAATTTAA
>CAZFEG010000025.1:0-10907 GCA_964517565.1 uncultured Methanosarcinales archaeon | reverse complement strand
ATGCCAAAGCGTAGCGTGGTACAACAATTATTTATTTATGCCATTTTTGGTATGATGAATTTTCATGATTTGAATATAAATGTTTTGTAAGTGGTTTTGGAAATTGCCCTAACCTTTGGTTTAGAATGTAATGATCAATTAGTTTAGTTAATCAATTTATAATATGTAAGAATATCTTTTATTTTGGTGAGTTCATCTTTATTCTGAATACTGTAGGAATATTTTTTGTTATTTTTTGTTTTGATGTGTATTCCTCTGTTGAAACCTAGCTTGATTGTTACTTGAAAAATGTCTGTGAACGCGATTGTTATGTTATTATTATTTGAAAGAGCAATCTCTTGAACGCTTTTTTCTTTGATTAATTGCTCACCTAATTCTTTTATTTTAGTTTTATTAAGTAGGCTATTTGTGGTACTTATGTAAAGTCCATTAACAATTGCACCGTCTCCGCCCAAAGGAACAAGTACAATCAGAATATGGCCGTTTGAAATCATCATGGTATTTTCTGGATGGGATGATTTTCCAAGGCCTAAATAAGATGTGCCAGTTGTCTGCTTGGAAATAATTCCGTAAGTCGCAGCAAGAATTTTTTCATCAGGATGAATTTGAACATCAATTGTTGGAGTTTGCTTAGTCGGTTCTTTGGGAATTTTCGTATTTAGGTTTTTTAGTCTTTCTAGTTTCATAAAACTAAGACCTAAAAACGTAGCTCCTAGAACTACGAACAATAGAGGAATAAAAACCGGAAAAGGGAGGATGAATAAGATAATTGTAACAACAGCTAAACCAACACTTAATTTTATAAGTTGAACTTTTTCATCAATTATAGAGAGAGTCTTTGCGTCTTTAGCAATATCCATATCTTAATTATTGTTTTTTGATTTTATAAATCTTTTTCTTCACTGGTGTGTGTTTGAAAAAGACATATATTTAGTTGTTAAGGCTTTTTTTCTGAGTTTGGAGCCTTTTCACAAACTATGTTGGTTCAAGACAAAAGTAAGCTCTACTGATTTGTCTTTACAATATGGTTTTGTGGGTACAGATGTACTTTATTTATGTCGCAAACTATATATACTACAGCTCTCATTCGTAAAGAGAGATAATGGTAATAGCAAACGAAGAAATTCTTAAAGTATTCAAACAAAAAGGCCCTCTTGTCCCTAATGATATTAGGAAGATATTACAAGGCGATACTATGATTTTTGGAGCAATGCTTTCAGAGCTTGCATCTCGAGGATTCGTAAAAATTTCTAGTCTCAAAAAAGGAAGTAGTCCTTTTTATTATCTGGCAGGACAAGAACCAATGCTTGAAGGGCTCATTCAATTTCTTAATCCTAAAGACCAGCCTACTGTTCGTTTCTTAAAAGAAAGAAAATTAGTTCGAGATCAGGGATTAGAATTATTTCAACGAGTGAGTTTACGACAAATAAAAGATTTTGCAAAACCACTTAATTATCAAACACCTCAGGGAGTTTTACTCTTTTGGAGATATTACTTAATTCCTGAGATTGAAGCAATAAGACTTATAGATGCTCAGTTTAATCCAAAACCTAAGGAAGTAGTTCAAGAAGTAGTTCAAAAAGTCGAGGAAAAACCTGTAGAGAAAAAAGCAGAAGAATCAAGACCTGTTCAAACAGCAAAGATATCAAAACCAGTAGAACCAATCCAGATTAAAAAAGAAGTTATGAGTCAAGAACAGCCTGTTGAACAAAAACCTGTTGTGCAAGAAAAACCAAAACCAAGTGTGCCTTTAGAAAAAAAGCCCCCTCAAAAACCTCAACAAGTAAATCAATCTGAAGAGGTTAATTCGCAACAACATTTGTCAATGAATCCAGGACTAGAAAAAACTCCTTTTTATGAAGTTGTAGTTAGATATTTTCAAGAATCAGATATAACCATCTTTTCAGAAGAACAATTATCCAAAGATAGAGAATACGAATTCATCATACATGTTCCAAGTGGTATTGGAAGACTGAAAATGCTTTGCAGAGCAAGAAATAAAAAGAAACTAAACGAAGGAGACGTTGCAACAGCACTTCTCAAATCAAAAATGAAAGATATGTCTTGCTTATTCTTAACAAACGGAGATTTCTCAAAGAAAAGCCTTGCATTCATAACAAAGGAATACAAGGGAGTTATTATAAGAAAACTTTAATTGATACGAGATAACATTTTAGAAACGCATTCTTCAACAGACGCATTTTCTGTGTTAATAACAATTTCATAACCTGCTGGTTGTACATATTTTTTATGAATTCTTTGAACTCCTTCTTCGCCAAGAGTTTTTGCCTCTCGTAGACTGTCCCGTTTAATCGCAGTTTCAACAGAACATGAAATGAAAAAAGAAATGATCTTGTAGTTATGTTCTTTGAAAAACGTTTCTCCCATATTTTTTTTCATACTCTCAGGATTTACTTCTTCAACAATAATGTCTTGTTCTACTTTGACAAGTTCTTTTATGAGAAAATAAGATGTTCTTTTACTGAGTTTCAGCGAAAGTTGTTTTCCTGCTGGTCTCAAACCTCTCTTTATGAATGGTCTGTCAACGTAGGAATAGGTGTTTAACTTTGTTCTTAGAATTCTAGTAATTGTTGATTTCCCTGCGGCAACAGGTCCTTGGATGGTTATTATATTTTTCATTTTTTCACTTTTTTTCTTGTAATTATACTAAAAAATTTCGACAGAGATTCACTAAAAAACGCACGTGCGTTTTTGGTACAAGAAAGACATAGTCTTTCTTCGTGCACAAAGACTTGTAGTCTTTGGCATGCTCAGAAATTATTATTTCTGGCACGCCAGCAATCAGGGATTGCTACGCGTCCTAGAAACTATTTGGTTTCTATGATATCACAAAATTCGTTTTTTGAATAATTGTTGCTTTTCACACCTTGTCCTTCAGTCGCGGGTGTTTATTTATGCCATTTTCGGTATGACGAATTTTCATGATTTCTAAGAACCATAACGCCAAAACCAACATTGATTGCCATATTAGGTATTTTTTATCTTGATTTAAAAATTTTTGCTTTGAACTGCAGAGACTTTATAAATTAGTTCTTGTTTTTTCTCTTTTATGGATATCACATTTTTAGGAACTGCAGGTATGGTTCCAACAAAGCATCGTAACGTTCAAGGTATTTACATAGATTATAATGGGGAAGGAATTCTTCTAGATTGTGGGGAAGGAACTCAACGCCAAATAACAATGGCAGGTCTTAACGCACAAAAAATAAAAAAGATACTTATTAGTCATTGGCATGGCGATCACGTCTCAGGACTTGTAGGAATTATACAAACTCTTGGGAACTTTGCAGCGGAAGGAAAGAAAATAACTATTTTTGGACCAATTGGCACAAAAAAACATTTACATCATTTAATGAATAGTTGTATATTTGAAACGAGACTAGAAATTGAAGTTATAGAACTTGATCCAAAAGGTTTAGAAACATTCTACGAAAATACTGAATATGCATTACAAGTTGCACCTTTAGATCATTCTGTTCCTTGTTTAGGCTATCGTTTTGAGAAAAAAGAACGAAGAAAAATACTTTCAAAGAAACTCTCTGCCTTAGGCCTTGAAGCAGGACCTTTAGTAGGTGACTTGAAAGAAGGAAAAGAAGTACTCTTTGAAGGAAAAACGATTCACCCGGATGACGTTTCCCTTATAGAACCCTCTCGCAGTCTTGCATTTATTTTTGATACAAAAGTTTGTGATGCATGTTATGATTTGGCAGATAACGCAGAAGTCCTTGTAAGTGAAGCAATGTTTTTAGATGAGTTAGAACATAAAGCAGAAGAAACAAAACATCTAACAGCAAAACAAGTAGCTCAGATAGCAAGCCAATCAGGAGTACAACAACTTATTTTAACTCATTTTTCTCAACGCTATAAAGACGTAGGTGTATTAGAAGAAGATGCAAAGAAAATCTTTGAGAACGTTCTTTGTGCTTATGATTTTATGAAATATAAACTCTCTTTCTAGTGTGCAGCGAGTCTAATATCATCAGCTTTAACGGTTTTTCTTCCAGCGTGTGCAGCGAGTTTAGTACCTTCTTCGCCAATTTCCATTGCTATATCTTCAAGAACTTGTCGTAAAGCAACTTTTGCCTCTTCAGATACACGATGCGCACCACTATTTTTAAGAATTCGTTCCATTGCTGCTAAAGGAATTGCATGTTTCATTGTTTTTTAAACCTCTATAGCCAAATAGACCTAATTAGCCTGTTTTAGCTCTTTAAAGCATTTTTTCTTTTTATTATATATAAAACTTCCGTTTTTTGCGCTTATTTACACTGGTCATCAACGAAAAAAGCTTTTAAACTAGAAATATAGAACTAATAAGATGTCAAAAAAGAGTCGAGGAATTAATGCTGAGAGGGATTTAATAAAAAAATTCTGGGCGAATGGATGGGCTGCAATGCGTGCTGCAGGCTCTGGATCGCAACAATATCCTAGTCCTGACATAATCGTTGGACGAGAAGGACGACGTTTTGCTATTGAAAGCAAATTAACAACAGAAAAAAGAAAATATTTTCCTCGAGAAGAAATTAGAGATTTAGAATACTTCGCGTCAACATTTGGAGCGGAACCTTGGTTAGCAGTAAAATTTAAAGGAAAAGAATGGTATTTTTTTCATCCTGAAGACCTTATACAAACTGAAAAATCATATCTAGCAACAGAAGATTTGGCATCAATGAAAGGAATACTTTTTGAAGAACTCATAGAATAAGAAATGCATGTTTTTACTTCTAAATTTTGTTAAAAGAAATAAAATGCTCAATGTGTAAAAACAAAAACGTTTTTGGCCTCCCTCTGGGAAAACAAAAACGTTTTTGGTCTTTTTTTAGAAAATAAAATATTTATTCTTCTTCGTCGTGTTTGTAAGACGGAATAGCGGTTTTTGAAATAATCATAATATCACCAATAGATTTCACTAATTGATGTGGTACAATAACTCCTTTTGCACTACCAAGAACTCTGTTTAAGAATGAGTTTTTTGTTGCTCTTACTTTCCAACCAAATATTTTTGTTTGAGTAAGAATTGATTCTTCAATATCTCCAAAGTATTCTCCGGAGTCTGTAAACACTCGCATATCATAAGATTCGCTGATTCGTTTCATTTTTAACATGAATATCACCCATTTCTCTCTTTAGAGAGATAATTTTATGTGTCATTCTTTCCTTTAAATAGTTTTCGTTTCTATTAGCTCTGCTCTGTCTTAAAAAGGGCTAAATTCCTTGTTTTCTTATATTTTGTCCTTTACTAGACGCCGATACATTTAAATACTCTTTATTTCTTATATAAGAATAATTTACTAAAGAATTTTATATAAACTAAAATTTTTTGGTGTTTTAAAAATGAGGTGAAATATTCATGGCAGCAGATCAAGTTGTTCTCGGAATCGTTATAGGTACTTTAGCCGCAATAGTTTACAGTCTAAGAGTTTTAATTCTTCTAGAAAGAAGAATCGCACGAATGGATCTTAATATCGAATCTTTAACAAGAAAGATTCTAACAGAAGAAGTTCGTATTGCTCGGGAAGAAGCTGTAATTGAAGCTAAATTAGGAATTAGACCTGTTAAACCTAAAAAAGCCACTATTAAGAAGGTAACGAAGAAGAAAACAGTACCCAAAAGGGCACAAGTAAAAAAAGTCGTTAAAAAGGCTAAACCTAAAAAAGCAACTAAAAAACGAAAGTAAAATCGTTTTAAAGCTTATTTTTTCTTTTTTTATTCTTTTTTAAAATATTGAATTCTCCACACAAATCATCTAACACAAGTTATAAAAACACTTTCTTTTTCTTATTATCTTATGAGAATTAAAATTCAAACAATACTTGTCCTTGTTTTGTTATTACTTATTTTAGTTGTCAAATCATACTTTGTAACCCAATCGGTTATGCCCTCATACGAATCATTTTATGGTATTAGGCAAGTTGAACAAATAAGATCTACTGGAATGCCTTTATTGTCTGATGACTTAAGTTATCAAGGACGCGTTAATGTAATGGGAGGTTTGTTTTATTACCTTGTTGCAATCTTTAGTTTTTTCATACCTCTACTTTTATTATTCAAATACGCAGGGGTTGTGCTTAGCGTTTTCGCTCTATGGCTTATCTACCTTATAGCTAAAAAATTATTTTTAAATAAATGGATAGCACTTTTTGTAACTTTTTTAGGAGCTTTGACACCCATAATATTTATGCATTCACTCAATACATTCACGCCTCTATCTTTTTTCATAATTTGCTATTTGGGATTACTTTATTTATTTCTCTCACTCAAACATCAACAAAACATACTATTCTTTGTTATACTTTTAGTTATTTCAACACTTATTAGTTCGCTCGTTCTCGTTCTTATCATAGGATTCTTATTTTACTTGCTCTTACTCAAGCTGGAACATTTAACTCCTCGGAAAAAAGAAATCGAAGTACTTTCTTTTGCAGCAATTTTTGTTCTTTGGTATCACTTATTAATTTACAAAAAACTTTTTTTCTTATATGGTACTCATGCAATTTGGCAAAACATTCCTCCAGCATTATTGCTCAGCACATTTCAAAAAGTAACTATGCCCGTCGCTCTTAGTTTTATCGGTCTTCTTCCATTGGTATTAGGTCTTTACGGAATTTACTTAGCCTTATTTCAAGAACGACGAAGATGGCTTGTACTTCTAGTAAGTCAAACATTCGCATTTGCAATCCTTATATGGTTAGGATTCTTCCAACTTCAAAATGGGCTCTTTTTTATTACAATAAATCTCGTGCTTCTTAGTGGATATGCAATAAAACAAACGATAAAAACACTTAACAAAACCATAGTGCCATTCTTAAAACCTAGCCTTGCTATTTTGTTTGTATTGATTGCTTTGGCAAGTTTTATTCCTCTCGTATTATTTCAAGGAACGATTCTTACAGACTCGCCCTCTGCAGAAGAAGTTCAAACATTAGTGCGCCTAGAAAATATCATACCTCTTGATGCAACTATTCTGAGTGATGTTGATGAAGGACACATGCTAAGTGCAATAACTAAACGGAAAAACTTTTTTGATACGAATTTTGTTCTAGCGCCTCGCGTCGAACAACGCTATCTTGATGCAAAGACTATCTTTTTATCAAAATCAACAATAACAAGACTAAGTCTACTAAATTATTATAATATACAATATCTTTTTGTATCACCGCACACGTTACAAACATACAACGCGGTAGAATTCCCTTTTATGAACGAACCAAATTGTTTTAAACCCATACTTTCAACAACAACTACGAAGGTCTATGAAGTCACATGCAAACTAGAAAACTAACGAAACAAAAGTCTCTCATTATGATTATATTAATTATAGCACTCTTACTCTTTACGCTTATACCTTTACTACGAACAATTCAAGGGAATCCCACTTTCCCACAATCAGATACTTACAATCATTTTAATGCACTGGACGCTGGAGAACAGAACCAAGTATTTGATATTTTTGTAGGACAATTAACGAGCGTGTTCACCGATCAATTTCTAGCAATTGCGATACCACTTATTTTAGGATTGCTTTCACTATTTTTACTCATCTTAATACTCAATCATCTTAATGTGGAAACGCATGAATATTATTATACATTAATCATAGTTATTCTCACACCAACATTTATAGCAAGCTTTGTTGGTCTTAGTCATTATGCACTTTTACTTGTTTTATCTTTACTCGTTACCTTGCTTTTTTTGAAAAAGAATTATTTTTATCTTCTCGCACTCGCATTACTTTATTTAGTTGATCCATTTATGGGAATTCTTGCAGGCTTATTGTTGCTTTTTTCTGAATTAAAAAATAAATCACGTAGAGGTTCGTTATTTGTTATATTTGCGCTTATTGGAACACATATTATTGGAGTACTAGCAGGTCTGCCAATACATTATTTTACAGCGGATATATTTCAATTTTCTGTAAAAAACCTTTTTACATTTTTTGGCGCAAGATATGGATATTCACTATTTTTGATAATCCTAGGACTATTTGGATTTTACAAAGAACTTAGTAAACGCGTTGATCCAATAAAATTTTTATTTGTGGCTCTATTCGTCCTTTCTTTATTTTATACTCCATTAAGAATTTTAGGAATAGTGTTCTTAAGTTTCTACGCGGCAAAAGCTTTTGATTATCTTATTTTACGACGTTGGAAAGTTATTTTTCTGGGACAACTTGTACTCATACTCTTTTTTTGCATACTCCTTTTTTCAACAATGACATATTTAAAAGAAGACTTGCAAAAACAACCTCTTAGAGAAGATGTGCGATCACTTCATGATTTAGCAAGTTTTCATAAAAACTATAATTTGCCAAGCACAACAAAAATACTTTCTCGATCAGATGCGAATGCTTATATTCAATATTACTCAAAGCTACCTGTTTTAGAAATACAACTTGATAAAGAATTGCAATATAATACTACTTCACATTACGCTTATTTACACTCGAGAGATTATAATTTTATTCAAGAACAATTTCAAGAACATCAAATCGCATTTGTTTTTGTAGATACGTACATGCTTTCAGGAAAAACATGGAATGGACCTAATGAAGGTTTACTATTTATAATGGGAAACAATGATAATTTTCTCAAACTCAGAATAAAAAATAAGAATATTATTTATTTCTATAATGCATGGAACGAAACATCTTAAAAATAAATAAAATAAAAATTACTTCTTTTTAGCCATTGCTTTTTTGAGTAGATCTTCCATTGTTAGTTCTTGTTCTGGTCCTTGAGGTTTGTTATTGGTTTCCTCTTTTTTTTGAACATTCATTTCTTCAATGAGGCGTATATTAAAAAAACGTTCTAGTTTTCTAGCAAGCAGGAAACTAGGACGAAAATTATTGGATTCTATTTTGTGAATTATTGATTCTTTTTCACTTAATTGCTTTGCAAGTTCTTCTTGTTTTAAACCTTTTTTCTCTCTCGCACTTTTAACAAGAGGTCCATAATTAGAAACAACAATTTTATTCATATCTGGATCAGTTCGTTTTGTAAACCCTGATCTAGAAAAATTTTGTCTGGAAGGCACCATTCTAGGTTTCACAATGGTCTCTCCAAAACGAGCACAATTAGGACAAACATTCATAATTGTACCTTCTACTTTAGCTTTCAACGGTGTTTGTAAATTTTTCCCACACATTTCACAATCAGTCATATTTTATGCACCCAGTATATTTTTTAAAAACAAATTTATAAATCTTGCGCTCTACTTTTTACTTGTAAATATGATAAATCGGTATGCTTGTTCACCACTATGAATTTCAGAACTACTTTTAACAGTAAAGTGATGTTTTTTTGCTAATTCTATGGTTTGACCTTCGTGAATGAGAAGCATAGCTAAGGTTCCTCCAGGTTTTAAAAGATACTCTGCCTGAAAAAATAAATCATCATATATTTTAAGAATCTTTTTTTCATTACCAAGTCGCTTGCTACTTTTTGGAGGGTTTGTAATGATGCACTCAACCTCATGTTTTTCGAATTTAGCATCAATCCAATCAATACTTGCTTTTGAAAATTTTACAGCATTATGAATACCTGCGATTTTCGCGTTTTTCTGTGCAGCAAGCATCATTTTAACTTGACCATCATAACCATACAATCGAGGTTTGTTATGAATTACTTGTTTTTTAAGTTCATCTTCGATTTTTTGAAACTCTTTTTCTACAAGAGGAATCTTTAAACCAGAAAACTTACTTTGGAAATGGAAGCAAGAATATCCTTCTTGAAACATTGCAGTCTCAATAATGATTGTGCCTGTACTGCAGAAAGGATCTAAAACAAAAGTACCTTTTTTAACTCCTGCCAAACGAACAAGAGTATACGCAAAAGAACCATTTATCGCGCTTGGATGAGACATTAATTTATACGGTCTTTTTTCTAAAGCAAGATTAACAAGATCAACACCAATAAGAATTTCTGAACCATCAATAATTGAAAGAACTGGAAGATCAGGACTTGTTAAATTCACCGAAAGAGAAATATCACTTTTTTTTAAAATTTCAGCTAACTCCTCGCCAACCATGCTAGCAATATCTGGAGAACTCAAAATTTGATTTTTTGATTTATGAACGAAAGCACCAAATGTTTTCAAACCAGTACTTATTTTTAAAAGTAGTTTTTTATCTATATGTTCCGATAACTTTTCTAGACCTGCAGAAATACCTTTCTCGCTAGATGGATCTTTTAATGGAATTCTTGCAAGAACTATACCAACACGTTTAGCAGTTTGAGAATGATACGCAAGAATGGCTAAATCTTTGGCTGAGCAATCAGGAATAATGCATGTTTCTTGAAGGGAAATTGACTTTTTACCGAGTAATTCTTTCACTTCTAGAGCTGTGATACTTATCGAATCTGAAGAACTTATAATAAATGAATCCATGACTCAAAGAATGGCACTTTCTCTTATTAAGTTATGGGTGAAAAAAAGATAGATATAAAAGCCTTTTTCATGTAACATAAGCTTATGAAGCAAAATCTCGACTTAGGTCAGCATTTTATGATTGACAAGAGCGTTCTTAAAAATATTATTAAAACTGCTTCTTTATCCTCACAAGACAAAGTGCTAGAAATTGGCCCAGGAAAAGGCGCATTAACCAAACTTCTCGAACAAACTCCCATAAAAAAACTTATTTGTGTGGAACAAGATTCTCGATTTGAAGTGCAAGGAGAGAAAATAGAATTTATCCAAGGAAACATACTTGATGTTATTGATGGATTAACTTTTACAACAGTTGTAGCAAATATTCCTTACCATATTAGTGAACCACTTTTTCAGGCTTTTCTGCGAAAACAACCTAAAAAAATAGTTGTAGTAGTAGGAATACAATTTGCTAAAAAACTCTTAGAAGAAACAATACTTGGAACAATTATAAGAGAACT
>CAZFEG010000024.1:0-11049 GCA_964517565.1 uncultured Methanosarcinales archaeon | reverse complement strand
ATACTAGAAAGCAAAGCTTTCTGAGTATAAACACACAGAAACAAAGTTTCTGGTGTCCTAGAAATCTATGATTTCTATGAGGTCGGGGTATTACTTTGAAACATTTTGATGTTTCTAAGTCTTAGAACGCACACTGGCGTTCCAAGAAACCCCAGAGAAAATGCTAAGAAGCGTAGCTTCTGGCACACCAAGAATTCTTTGAATTCTTTAGTGAATCTCTGTCGAAATTTTTTAGTATAAAAATGAAACAGAAAAGAAAATTCCTTCTGAACCTGAAGAACCTATTTGTGTTATCAATGAGGAAACTGCAGAAATTGAATGTTCGATATGCTATATGGATGAAAGCATAAATGAATATGAAGGTTGGAACGCCCTAAAATTAAAACAAGGTAATACTATTAACATCACTCTCAAAAGAGAAGGTGGTTCATCCAAATTTAGCTCTTGGACGTTTGGTGAAGATTCGACAATAGAAATAACAGGGTAAAAATAAAAAAATAAAAAAGATAATATTACATATCTTCCATTACAGGTGTATCTTCAATAAACTCAGAAGGTAAGCTGAATTTTTTAAAATAATTAATCATAGCCATACAAGCAAATTTTTCAGTAGAATAATGAGTCCCTCCAAGAATATTTATTTTATGTTTCTCAACAAAATCATGTGCTTTTTTGGAATGTTCACTTTTTGCAGTAATTCCAGTTACAAAAGTATTAACACCTGCTTTGGCAACCTCTTCAAGCATATCTGCATCATTCCCGCCACCTGCAATTACAGCAACAATTTGATCTTTGATTTCGTTTGTTCCATAATTGTATACAATTACATCATGACCAACAGCTTTCTGAAATAAATTTTTTAAATCTTGAATTGTAGTAGAACCAGTTTTTCCAAAAACCCCACACATAGCGCCAAAATAAGGAGCAAAAGATTTTTCAGGTTCGATACCTAATGCTTTTGCTAAAGTTACACTAGTTGAATATTCTCCAAAATTATCTAGAGGTACATGAAGATTGTAAATAGAGATTCTTCTATCTTTAAATTGTTGCAATAAATTTCTGTCCATTTGCTGGAAAACTTCCGGAGCTTTTCTAATATCCCAAATTGAAGGGTGATGAACAAAAAGCATTGCATCTTGAGTTCCATCATATAAAATTCTTTGCATAACTTCATTTGATGGAAAAACAGCAGTATATACTTTATTTATTTCTGTTGCAAAATCACAAACTAAACCAATGGATCTTTTCGTAAAGTTCTCACTAAGAAAATCAGCTACAGAACCCATATACTTGGCCCAGTCATCACTCATTTCAGAAGTGATAAAATCTTTCTCAAGGTCTTGATAGACTTGGCTTGCTTTCATAATAAAACCATAAATTGTTATCTTAATAAATTTATTTGTGGTAATTGTTTAGTTTGCAGAGTATTTTCTGAAAAAAATTAAGCAAATAATCTTATTTACTATTAATAAATTGAACAGATGTTTTTTTTAAATATTTTGAAACATAAAAGACTACGGAGTCAAATAGGGAATCTTCCAAACTAGTTAATAAATTCATTTTTCGGGTAGAATATTTATCGCCTAAACGAGAAATAATAGCGCCAATATCTTGATCAGAAGGTTTATTCGAGTCTATTTGCATAGTCAAATCTATATTTGCGGGGGGACCAACGTAAGTTTGACCTCGATTATTCACATAAAGAAAATTATTTCCACTAGAAAAACCGAGATAAATTTGTTTAGCCATTTGTAATCATTATTAAGTAAATACCACATATTTAACTACTTTATGATTTTTTTACAATATAATTGTGTAAAGATCTAAGAAGTTGTTCTGAAACAATGGGCAAGTCCGAATCCCTGACAACATAACCTAATTTTTCATATACTGTTATAGGTATCAAAAGAACTTCTCGTGCATCTCTACAGCCAAAATCATCACCGATAGTTTTTATTTCTAACTGCGACAAAACATCTTTAGAAGGAGGATTACACGTATAATGAAACACTGCGTCAATAGATTTTATTAGCTTAGTATGTTCTAATGCGTGAATTGTTTGACCTATTTTTTTAGACATAAATGAACTTAAGATAAAACAAATATATAAATGTTTCTATTTTCACCACTATTTAGTGGTGTTTATAAATTGTTCTAGACTATAAGAGTCCAGAGGGATTTCTTGAGCTTGTGAGAGACACAGGAACGAAAGTGACTGTGTGTTCGAATACCCAAACAAAAATCTTCAGCGAAAACACGAAAAAGATTATGAGCCCAGAGGGATTCGAACCCCCGACCTTCCGGTTAAGAGCCGGATGCTACTACCAGACTGAGCTATAGGCTCATACGAGGTCAAAAGAGAGCCTAGGAGGCTTATAAAACTATTTATCAAGAAAAAAGAACTCCTCAGATATGTTTATAAATAAAAGAGTTGTCAAACAAGGGTGTGAGAGGGAGTACATATGATTAAACAAATAGTTCTCAAAGTAAATGCAACAAAAAAAGAATCAAAACTAGAAACCGTTCAAGATCCAAATATTATAGGACCTATGGGGTACGGGCTGCACCATGCAGTTAATACAGATGAAGATGCAATAATTTTTGGAAGAGGAGTACTCGCAGGATCAAGCATACCTGGAACGCACAGACTCATAGTTGTAGGCTTTTCAAAATTATGGGAACATTTCTATGCATCAACAATGGGAGGCGCAGCCATGCTCTTCTTAAGACTCAATATTAATTACTTACATCTCAACGGGAAATGCGAAAAACCAAGCATACTCAAATTAAACAGAATAAATGGAAAAATAAAAGTTGAATTTGAACCAGTAGATGTTGATACAATATGGAAAGGTTATAGCAAAGAAAAAGGATTTTATGCACTACAACAATATGTGTTTGAAAAATACCATGAAGAATTTACTGCATGCAGAATACTCGCAACAGGGCCAGCAGCAAAATATTCTCGAGATGGAGCAATAGGATCTGCACCTGTAGAAAAAGGAGTTCTCACATACACTGACTGCTGGGCAGGTAGAGGAGGACTTGGAAGTCAACTCTTTCAAAACCATAACATTGCAGGAATAATTATGGGCGGAGACGAAGTTGTAAAAAACGAGAACGTCACCCAAAGAAAAAAAGTCGACGAACTATTTCTAAAAGCATTCAACCTTAAAATGATGCCTGAAGATTTGATTGCAACAAAAAAATATAGATACGATAATGATTTTAACAGCGGAGGAACCTTTGGAGTAAACTTTACAAAAGTCAAAGGAGAAATATTTTGTTTCAACTACAGATCAATATACTGGACAGAAGAAAAAAGATTAGATATACACAAAAAATTCATACTCGATCATTACCTTGCACAATTTAACAAAGAAACAATTGAGCCAAAAAAATTCAAAAATTGTGGAGAACCATGTCCTGCTGTATGTAAAAAAATGCGAGGGAAATACAAAAAAGATTACGAACCATACCAAACACTAGGACCGAACAGTGGAATCTTTGATCAACGAGCAGCAGAACTCGTAAACCATTACGCAGACACCATGTCAATTGACGCAATACAATCAGGAATAATAGTTTCATGGATAATGGATTGTTTAGATCAAAGACTTATACCTAAAGAAGATTTAGGATTAACCAGAATGCCGAAATGGGATGTAGAAAACTTTGATTTGGTAAATGATTCTATGCACAATGCAAAACTCGCATTAGAAATAATTGATATGACATTCTTTAGTGAACATAATAAAATTTTTAAAAATGGGATGAGAGTTGCAGCAAAAACTTTAGCAAAAAAATACGGTAAAGAAGTTCTCAAATGCGCAGTCTATAACGCGCAGGGAGAAGAAGGCTGCATAGCGCCAAACCAATACTGGACACCAGGAATGTACAGTCCAATGCCACTCATGGGAAAATATTGTACATCATATGGAATAGGATACGTCGAACCTGAAGAAATTGGAAGAATGAATGTTGAACGAATGATATTTGAACTCTTTTCAGACAATGGCGGACTTTGCAGATTCCACAGAAAATGGATTGAAAAAGTATTCCCGGAACTTGTTAACACACTTTACAACGAACATATAGATTATTTTAAGCACCATAGAAAACTCGCCCAAGACATTAACTGGGGGAACAAACCAATATTCTGGGAAAGTGAAAGAATAATAGATATAATTATAGGATTTATTGAAAGACACAGCGAAGGCGAAGACAAAGCAAAGAACTGGTTGAAACGATTCAAAAAAGATAAAATGAAAACCGCAAAAGAATACTGGGAAGCATTATTACGCGGACAAAATGAAGCATTCAAATAAATAATAATAATAATAATAAAATAAACTAAAACATTTAGCAGAGGATATAAAATATTTATGTCGCGAACTAAAGTACCACAAGAGTTAAAAAGAGAGACTTAATAATTAATGACATAAAAAAAGGTGTGAGACATGGGTAAAAAATTTATTACAATTGACGGAAATACAGCAGCATCAAAAATAGCATACGCATTTAGCGAAGTAGCAGCAATTTATCCAATAACACCCTCATCACCCATGGGAGAAGTAGCAGACTTATGGTCCGCAAAAGACAAAAGAAATCTCTTTGGACAAACAGTTGATGTTGTAGAAATGCAAAGTGAAGGAGGAGCATCAGGAGCTGTTCACGGAGCATTAAGCGTAGGAGCAATAACAACCACATTCACAGCATCACAAGGACTTCTTTTAATGATACCAAACATGCATAAAATTGCAGGAGAATTATTACCAACAGTATTTCACGTAGCAGCAAGATCATTAGCAGCACAAGCACTCTCAATTTTTGGAGATCATAGTGACGTTATGTCAACACGAAATACAGGCTTCGCACTTATTTCAGCAGGAAGTATACAAGAAGTTCAAGACTTCGCAGTTATTAGTCATTTAGCAAGCATGGAATCAAGAATACCATTTCTCAACTTCTTTGATGGATTTAGAACATCACACGAAATACAAAAAATTGAAGATATAAATGATGAAACACTCAAAAGCATGATTAATTGGAAAGCAATTAAAGAATTCAAACAACGAGCACTCAACCCAGAACATCCTGTAGCGAAAGTAGGAGCAGAAAATCCTGACGTGTTTTTTCAAGGAAGAGAAACAGTAAATAAATATTACGATGCATGCCCAGGAATCATAAAAAAATATATGAAACTCTTTGCAGACAAAACAGGAAGAGAATACAAACCATTCGAATACATAGGAAATCCTAATGCAGAAAAAGTAATTATAGCAATGGGCTCAGGAATTGAAACAATACACGAAGTTGTTGATTTCCTCAATGCAAGAGGAGATGATGTTGGCCTCATCAAAGTACGAGTTTACAGACCGTTTTGCATATCAGACTTTTTAGATATCTTGCCAGAAAGTGTTAACAAACTTGCAGTACTCGATAGAACAAAAGAACCAGGATCAATTGGTGAACCACTCTATATGGATATTGTTGGAGCAATCAACGGACACGAAGCAGAAGAAAAAGGAATAAAACAAAGAAACATAAAAATCGTTGGCGGAAGATACGGCCTCTCATCAAAAGAATTTAATCCATCAATGATTAAATCAGTATACGACCACCTTGACAATGACTGTTTCCATGGATTTGTCGTAGGAATAAACGATGACGTAACACACAAGTCACTTAAAGTATACGAAGAAATAGATTCAGAACCCAAAGGAGACATTAAATGTAAGTTCTGGGGATACGGAAGCGACGGAACAGTAAGTGCAAATAAAAACGCAATAAAAATTATAGGACAAAACACCGATATGTTCGCACAAGGATATTTCTCATATGACTCACACAAAGCAGGAGGCGTAACAGTTTCACATCTTCGATTTGGAAAAAACAAAATAAAGTCAGAATATTTACTTACATCAGCAAATTTTATTGCATTACATAAAACAGAATACATAGGTCAATATGATATTCTTGAAGGAATACTTCCAGAAGGAACATTTATACTTAATTGTCCATGGCCAAAAGAAGAAGCATTCAATCACTTAACAAAAAATATGCAAGAAACAATAATCAATAAAAAAATACGATTTTATGTGATTGATGCAACAAAAATTTCTCAAAAAGTAGGACTAAGAAATAGAATCAACACAGTCATGGAAGCAGTATTCTTTAAAGTTTCAGAAATATTACCTGAAGAAGAAGTGTTAAAAATGATGAAAGAAGCGGTTGAAAAACAATTCTCGAAAAAAGGAAAAGCAATAATTGAAATGAATTGGAAAGCGATAGACTCAGCAGCAGAAGCACTCGAACAAGTTGAAGTCCCTCAAACAATTACCAAATCAGTTGCAGAAAAACAACACGTACCTAAAGATGCAAATGCATTTGCAAGAGAAGTTATAGAACCAATAATGAGACTTAAGGGAGACACAATCCCTGTTTCAAAAATGCCCGTTGATGGAGCAATACCAACAGGAACAAACAAATTAGAAAAAAGAGGTATTGCAAAAGAGATACCGAAGTGGGTTCCTGAAAATTGTATTCAATGCGGGATTTGTGCGTTTGTTTGCCCACACGGAGCAATTAGAACAAAACAAATTAATCCAAATGAATTAGATGAAGCACCAGAAACATTTAATGTTATCAAATCAAAAACTAAAAATGATAAAAATCTCCAGTACAAAGTGCAAATTTATCCAGAAGACTGCACAGGTTGTGACTCATGCAACAATTGTATAGAACAATGTCCAGTAAAAAATAAAGCATTAGTTGCAAGTCCAATAATAGACGAACGAGCAGCAGGAGAAAATGAAAACCAAAAATTCTTTGACGAACTCCCAGATAATGTTACAGATGGAACAAATTTAGGAACGATAAAAGGAAGTCAACTGCGAACACCACTCTTCGAATTCTCAGGAGCATGTGCAGGATGCGGTGAAACACCATACATTAAACTTGTTACACAGTTATTCGGTGAAAGAATGATTATTGCAAATGCAACAGGTTGTTCATCAATATACGGAGCAACATTCCCAACAACACCATACAGCACATCAAAAGAAGGACGAGGACCTGCATGGGCAAACAGTCTCTTTGAAGATAATGCAGAATATGGATTTGGGTTTCGACTAGCAATAGATGCAAATAGAAAACTTCTCAAATCAATCATGGAACAAATACTTAAAGGAGAAGTTTCAAAAGAATTAGAAACAGTTTTACGAAGTGCGCTTGAACAATGGGAAGGAATTGATGATGATGCAAGACAAATAGCGGATAAAGTCAAAGAACTCATACCTCAAGCACTCAAAGAAGCAAATAAAACACAAAAACCATTATTCGAACGACTTGATGAACTCAAAGATTTCCTCATAGACAAAAGCATATGGATTATTGGCGGAGATGGATGGGCATACGACATTGGCTTCGGAGGATTAGATCATGTACTTGCAACAGGACAAAATGTTAACGTACTTGTTGTAGATACAGAAGTTTATTCTAACACAGGAGGACAATGTTCAAAAGCAACACCGCGAGCAGCAACAGCAAAGTTTGCAGTAGCAGGAAAACAACAACCGAAAAAAGATCTTGGACGTATGCTTATGACTTATGGAAACATTTATGTTGCATCAGTTAACATGGGTGGAAACATGACACATGTCATAAAAGCAATGCAAGAAGCAGAAGCATATGACGGTCCTTCAATAATAATAGCATACAGTCCATGTGTTGCACATGGATTTGACATGAGAAAAATGATCAAAGAAGAAAAACTCGCAACAAGTTCAGGATATTGGCCACTCTATAGATATGATCCAAGATTAGAAGATGAAGGAAAAAATCCTATGCAATTAGATACACCACCACCACATGCAGAATTTAGAGATTATCTCAATACAGAACTGAGATACAAAAGTTTGGAAATTCTTTTCCCAGATAAAGCAGAAGAACTTTTTGCCAAAGCAGAAAAAGATGTTATCTGGCGTAACAAAGAATACGCGCGAATGGCAGGAAAAGAAGAGAAAAAGTAAACTCAATAAAGAAAATAAAAGGTGAAAAATATAACGAAAGTAGGCGAAAGCAAAAAAAAGCTCTCTGAAGTTTCATCATAAAAAAAGGTAAATAAAAATGACAAAAGTAGTAATAAATTATGATAAAGCAAAAACAGAAGAACTTGAACAACTCTTAGATGTTTGTCCAACAGCAGTCTTTGAAAAAGACGGAGAGAAGATAATTGTCGCACAAGAAGATCAATGTATTGTTTGTAGAGCTTGTGAAGCAACCTGTCCTGACGAAGGCGTTGTAGTTACAGAAGAGTAAGGCAAGAAACACAACTTGCATAACTCTTTTTTACTTTTTTTATAATGAAGTTCATACAATGAGTAATTATTATTCTTTTATTATTTAGTTCATTAGCGATATACGGTTTTGAAGAGAGAATTGTTCAATTCTTCTCTTAAGCAAGAAAAAGAAATTTGTAAATATTACAATTTTAAAACTTTTTTTGTTTCTTTTGCAATCATTAATTCTTCATTTGTAGGAATAACAAATACTTTTACCTTAGAAATAATTTTTGATATAGTTACCTCGCCCTTCAAATTCTTTTTACCGCTAAGTTTGACACCCAAAAAATCAAGATGACGACAAATCAAAGTACGTAAATAAAAAGCACCCTCGCCAATACCACCAGTGAAAACAATTGCATCAACATTGCCAAGAACTGCAACATAAGCACCAATGTATTCATACACTCGGTGAGCAAACATTTTTAGAGCAAGACTTGCCTGCTTATCACCACGAACAGCATGTTCATGAATTGTTCGCACATCAGAAACACCATTTATTCCAGCAAGACCAGATTTTTTATTAAGAATAGTAATTATTTCATCAACAGACTTGTGTTCCTTCTTTACCAAAAAAGGAATAATAGCAGGATCTAAATCTCCGCTACGCGTACCCATAAGCAAACCCTGCAAAGGTGTAAAACCCATAGATGTTTCTACAGATTTATTATTTTTAATAGCTGTAATGCTTGCACCATTTCCTAAATGACAAGTAATAAGATTGACCTTGCTCTTGTGAAGTAATTCTTTTGCTTCCAACATTACATATTTATGACTCGTTCCATGAAAACCATATTTTCTAATACCATATTTTTTGTAGTATTCAAAAGGAATACCATACAAATATGCTTTCTGAGGAATTGTTTGATGAAAAGCAGTATCAAAAACTGCAACTTGAGGAATTCTAGGTAAAAGTTTTTTACAGGCACGAATACCTGAAAGATTATGAGGATTATGAAGAGGAGCTAACTCAGATAATTTATCAATATTCTTTATAACAGATGCATTAATCTTCACAGCAGATTTATAGAGTTCACCACCATGAACAACGCGGTGACCAATAGCAACAATTTTTGAAAGAGGAATGATTTGCTCAACAGAAGCCAAAGCAAGTTTAACCGCCGCAAGATGAGTCTTCACAGAAATTTTTCTATAAACTATATCTGAATCAACACCGTAACTTATTTGACAAGTTGAAAGACCAATACCATCAACATGACCTTTAAGTAAAACAGCTTGCGTCGACATATTAAAAACTTGATATTTTAATGAAGAACTTCCAGCATTTAAAACAAGAATAATCAATGTTGCGCCTCAATCACTGTAATAGCAGTTATATCAACAATATCTTGAACAGAGCAACCTCTACTCAAATCATTAATTGGTTTATTTAAACCTTGAACAATAGGGCCAATAGCTCTTGCGTGAGCGAAACGCTCAACAAGTTTATAACCAATATTTCCAGAATTTAAATCAGGAAAAACTAAAATATTCGCACGACCTTGAACAGGAGAATCAGGACATTTTTTATGAGCAACAGTTTCTACTATTGCAGCATCTAATTGCAATTCCCCATCAATAACAATATCTGAACGTTGCGCTTTCACTAATTCAGTTGCTTCTCGAACTTTTTGAACAGAAGGATCTTCAGCACTACCTTTTGTTGCAAAAGAAAGCATTGCAACAGATGGTTCAAAACCAAAACCTTTAGCAGAATCCGCAGTAGCAATAGCGATAGCAGCTAACTCAGGTGCAGTTGGTTGTTTAACAAAACCACAATCAGCAAAGAAAAAAACTTTCTCAGGAGTTACCATAAAAAAGAAACTTGAAGCAAGAGGAGTATGTTCTTTAGTTTTAATAATTTGAAGAGCAGGACGAAGAGTTTCTGCAGTTGTATGGGTTGCACCACTTACAAGACCATCAGCATAACCAAGATGAACCATCATTGTACCAAAAGTTGTAGGATGAGTAACAGCCTCACGAGCTTGTTCGATAGTTATACCTTTGTGTTTACGAAGTTCAAAATATTCTTGAGCAAAATCTTTGTCAAGAGGATCAGTTATAGGATTAAAAATATGAGCGCAATCAAGAGATAAGTTCAATTCGTTAGCGCGAGAACAAACTTTTTCTTTATCGCCTAGAATAATTACTTTAGCAGTTCCTAATTCCATAATGCGGTGCGCTGCTTTGAGAATTCTATCGTCCGTTCCTTCGGGAAAAACTATTCGTTTAGGATCTTTTTTTGCAGTCTCTTCAAATTGTTCTAGTATATTCATAAACTCACCCCAAGTAGGATATTCAATTCTTTTTAAACAAAGCCACTTTATAAACGTTATGTGTTAAAAAGAGAAGAACATATAAATCTGTCAACATTTCACAGTAGTATGAATCTTTTCCCAGAACAAATAACATTTGACAATTTAGAAAGTATTTTTATTATTAGCCCAGTGCGAAAAAGCACTCCTGAAAATGAATTAGAAATCAAAGCATATCAAAGAGCACTCCAAGCAACAGGGATTGAATCATACTATCCACTTATAGATACAAATCAAAACGATTCAGTAGGATTAACAATTTCTAAAACAAAAGATACTAAAAAGGATACTGATAGAAAGAATATAATAAATAAAATTATCGAAAAAATTAATGATGATGACAAAAATCAATTAGAAAATATTACAGCGTTTGTTAACATTATTAATCC
>CAZFEG010000023.1:0-11097 GCA_964517565.1 uncultured Methanosarcinales archaeon | reverse complement strand
CAGTTATGATGTTTAGCGACCACCTACACGTATTCATGCCATTCTACATGATTATTAATGTGGCTATAACATTAGGATTACTCTACATGGTCTACGAAGAATCTATTGAAGGAAAAGAAGATGTTAAAAAACAAAAACTAGATTATGCATATTTTTTAGCAATATGCGTTATCATAACAGTTGCAACAATAGCATTAATGGTATTTGGACCAAAATCACCACTTATCGCGTTTTAGAAAAAATAAAAAAATAAGGAGAAATAAAAAAATGGGAATCATGAAAAATTTAACTATAGGTTTTGCAATAGCACTTGTTGCAGCATTATTTATTTTTACAGGAAAAAGTTTCGCTACAGCAACAACAGATACTGGTGACGAAACTGCAATCACAGGACAAGCTATTGCATCAGATCAATACCAAGAAGTTACACTAAAAATGATTAATTACAAATATATAACAGAACCTGCAGAACTTATCAAAAATGTTCCAGTTCGAATGACAGTTGATTTAGATAGTGTATCAGGCTGTATGAGAGATGTAGTTATTTCAGCATTTGATGTACGAGAATATGTACAAAAAGGGGATAACATCATTGAATTCACACCAGATAAAACTGGAGAGATACAAGTTGTATGTTCAATGAACATGGGACGAGGAAGTTTCACAGTAGTTGATAATAACGGACAAATCAACGAAGAAGAACAAGCAAAAGTAAGCGCAATACAAGACACCACAGTTGCAGATAGTAGTGGAACATGTGGAGGAAGTTGCGGAGGAGCTGGAACTTGTGGCGGATCAGGAAGCTGCGGGGGAAGCTGCGGAGCATAATTATTAAACACCTAAAACAACCAAGCTAAATAATAAGTAAAGTATGCGAGGCATAAACTCCACATCCAAACACTCTTTACTTATTATTTTAGCATTTTTCAATTTCTAAAAACCCAACACAAGATTTATAAGTAACATTTTGTTAAGAACTAGGTAAAGAGGCGAATAACAAATGAAAAAAAACATAGTATTAATGATTATAATTCTCGTACTGATCATATTTACAAGTTCAATTGCACTAGCAGAAAACGATACAAACAGCACGAATTCTGAAGGAGAAAAAACCTTTGAAACTAATGATAAAGAAATAGGCGTATTCAAAGAACAACTAGGCGCACATATCCGAATGGGGCAATTGGTTAAACAACTCTCTAAAAATATCTACTTTGGAAGCGAAGTTATTAATTACCTAGACTCAAATGAAACTATCGCTAGAGCAAACGCAATCACTAGTGAAATGACAGTTCTTATTGAAAACATAGAAGCATATAATTACAGTTACAAAAAAGCAGAAGAACTAGCAGAAGAATATATTGTATTGAAAGAACTAGCAAAAGATCTTACAAAAGATTTCAGAGAATTAACAAAAACAGAAATTACAAACAACGAAACAAAACTTATTCGAGAATCTCTTAAAGACATTGAAAAAAATGAACTTAAAGAAATTAATGAAAAAGTAAAAAATATGATTCGAGAACACAATGCTGAAAGAGCCAAACAAGCATTTGAACGATTAGGTGCAAAAAATGATGAACTCATAGAGCAAATCAGAGAAGGCGCAGCAAAAAGAGAAGAACTAAAAACAGAACTAAAAACAAAACTTTCTGAACTCGGAGAAGAAGCAAAAGGAATAGCAGAATACAAAATCAGAGAAGAACAGAAAGAAAGAAAAGAACACGCTGAAAAAGTTCGAGAAGAAACAAAAGAAAAAGCAAAAGAAATGTACCAACGAGAAAAAAATGCAACTGAAAACCGGTTAGAACAATTCAAAGTACAAGCAAGAGAAGGATATATCACAAATGAAAATATTCGTGAAAAAATGCAAGCGAATAAAGAAAGATATGAAGAAATTCTTAAAAACGGAGAGCGAGGAGGTTCTAGAAGATGAAATTAGCAACAATAATTATACTAGCACTACTTTTATTGACAGTCATTAGCGCGACTGCATGCACAACCAATAACAATGAAACTGACGAAGAAGAAGAAACACCTAATCAAACAATTGAAAACCAAATAAACGAAGATTGGATTAATGAAAATGAAACCGGTGCAGATATCGGAGGAATGTTAGAAGGATAATAGCCTTCAATTTATTTTTTAAATTTAATTTTTGTAAACACAACAATAAAGCCTGAGGAAAGATACATGCAAACAATTTCTGGAAAAATTATAGAGCAACAAGACATTACTAAAGAAACATACGAGCTTATAATTGAGACTCAAGAAAGTATACAATTTTTACCAGGACAGTTTGTCATGCTTTCATTTAAAGACGCACCAACAGAAAAAAGAGCATATTCTATTCTAAGAATTCAACAAGAAGGAAAACAAATACATTTTGGGATTCGAGAAGAAAAAAATATGAGTAAACAACTTCGCGCTGCAACAAAAGAAACGGAAGTAGAAATACAAGGGCCGATGGGAAGATTCATTCTTAAAGAAGAAGAGAATGAACTCATCCTGGTAGCAGCAGGTATCGGCATCACACCCGTTCTCTGCATACTGCACGAATTAGAAAAACGAAACTGGAAGAAAAGAATACATTTATTCTACAGTTCAAGTCGAGAAGAGAACGCAGCATACCTTGAAGAAATTAAAAGAATAGAATTGAAAGAATTCTCATTAAAACTTTTTCTTACCAAAGAAGAAGGCGAAGATTCTTCAGGAAAAATATATGGCCGACGAATGAACATCGAAGACATACAAAAAAAAATAAAAAATATTGAAAATACAGAAATATATCTTTGCGGACCAGTACAACTTGTTACAGACATAAAAACTGCAATACTTGCAACAGGAATACCTCGAAAACAGTTACACAGCGAAGAGTTTTATAGCCGCTCTTAAACAATTTCTTGAGGAAAACAAGTTCGTACAGCTTGAATCATTTCTTCAGTAACTTTCTCAATAGCTTGATTAGCATTTACAAAAACAATAGTTCTACCATCCTTAGCACGTAACCTGTCAACACAATACGTTAAGTTGTTCCTTACTTTCTTTTGAAACTCAAGGTTTTCAAAACATTCAACAATTTCGCTGCGACCTTCAAGACGTTTCATAGCAACAGTCGCAGGTAAATCAAAAACCAAAGTAAGATCAGGGATGAGAGCACCATTTGATGATAAGTACTCATGCTGAGCATACAAATCCTCAAAAGTTTTTTCTCCACCTAATTGGTAAGAAAGAGTTGAAAGATCATAACGAGAAACAAGTACATGAGAATGATCTAGTTGTTGTTCGATAATGCGAGAATGAGCTTTCCTATCTGCAATAAACAAATCTGAAGCCTCAGTCTCAGTTACGTCGCGCTCCCTAATAAGACGGGCAATCTTTTTTCCTGGTTCAGTAAGCCGAGTAGGTTCACGAGTTATCCATATTCGAGAATACTTATCCCCAATAATAGTATTATTTTCACTACGAATTGCTTGAGTTAATGCAAAAAGCATAGAATCTTTACCGCAACCATCCATTCCTTCAAAACTAATAAATACATGTTTCTTCATAATTTTTCCCTGTTCAAGTTTTATACACTACGCCAATAATAAATATTTCTAGTCAAAAAAATCCACTTCTTTGGCAAAACCAAAAGCTTTACGTTCTCCTAAGTCCCACTCAACAAAACTATCCAATTCATCATTAGTCCAAAAATCTTTATCCATGGAAACACCTCAATATACTATAGTGTTGTATATTAGATAATACTTTCTACATCAAAAAAGGTATACTAGTTGTAGTTTCGTAAGATTTATAAAAAGAAAGATCCACAGTAAGTTCGTGTTAGAAAGAAAGACAATTAAGAAGATTCTCGATTTTGTTTATTTACGACCAAGAAGCATACAAGAAATTGCAATCTACATTCAAAAGAACTGGAGAACAGCACATTCATACGTAGAAAAGATTGCTAAAGAAGAAGGAACTATCGCTCTTACAACATTTCGTGAAGGAACAAGAGGAGCTCTAAAAATTGTTTATTGGAACAATGTAGAAAAAATTCACTCAAGTGACTTTCAAGAACGACTCTTTAGAAAAATAGAAGTTGCAAAAACAAAAAACGACTTTAACCCATTTGATATTTACCAATACGTAGATACTGAGAAACGAACAGCATTTCTTGAAGAACAAACAGAATATACAGTAACTGAAAAACAAGACCTTATAGGTGCTCTAAGAGGAGCGAAAAGGCAAGTCCTCATGTTCTCAGGAGACCTCTCTTGGATGAGCACGAAACAAGGAAAAATAAAACTTATAGACATATTCGCTGAATTACTAGAACGAGGAGTAAGCGTGAAAATTCTTTGCAGAGTAGATCTTGAATCAATAGAAAATATTAGAAAAGCACTTAGCATTAATGAAAGTCTAAAAACAGACCTTTTAGAAATTCGACACGCAGAACAAGCATTCAGAGCATTTCTTATAGACGACGAATTTGTTCGGTTTAAAGAACTAAGAATGGGAAACAACAAAAAAGGAAAAAAGAATACATATATATTTTATGACATCCTAGATCAAGAATGGATAGCATGGATACAAAAGATATTCTGGCACTTTTTCAGACAAAGTATACAAGCACAAAAACGAATTGAAGATTTAGAATCAATAAAAAGGATAAAGATATAAATACTGAATATGATGAGAAAAAAGGATAAAAATGACAGAAAAAAAACAATTACATTTAGGAACAGTAAGTAAAAAACCCTATTACTACCCACTCAGTCAATTAACAAAACATTTCATAGCATTAGGCGCATCAGGAAGTGGAAAAACAGTCCTTTCAAAAATTCTTATAGAAGAATGCGCATTACAAAAAGTCCCATCAATCGTAGTTGATGTTCAAGGAGATCTATCAGCACTCGTTCTAAGAGGAGATGAAGAAGAAGTTATAGCACATGGACTAAGTAAAGAACAATATGATAAATTTTCTGAAAGTACAGAGATAACAATTTTCACGCCACTCTCATCAAAAGGAATACCTATATGTATCAATCCACTAGATTTTTCTGCAGGAGACATAGCACAAGAAGATATTATTCCCGTGCTCAACGCAGTTGCAACAGCACTCACCAAACTTCTAGGATACAGCATCACACATGACAAAGGAAAATTTGCAGAAGCAGTTATTTATACATTAATAAAATATTCACACGACACAAAACAAAAATTAGAAACGTTTTCTGACCTCATTGCACTCATTAAACAACCACCAGAAGTTCTTGTAAGCGAACTTGCAGCACTCATTAAAGATGAGAAAGAACTAGATGTCTTAGCTCGAAAACTAGCATTCTTAACAATAGGAGAGAAAAAACTATTGTTCCAATTCGGAGTACCATCAAACATTGATTTACTCCTTGGTAAAAAAAATAAAACAAGAAAAACATCAATCAGCATTATTTATATGAACACACTGCCAAACCAAGATGAAAAAGAATTCTTTCTAGCAACACTCACAACACAAATTTATCAATGGATGCTTGCAAACCCAAGTGATACGCTCCAATGCACATATATGATAGATGAAATAGCACCATTTCTTCCAGCAAGTTCAGAAAAGCCACTTCCAAAACCCGCACTGAAAATATTATTCAAGCAAGCAAGGAAATATGGAGTTGGATGCATTATAGCAACACAAAATCCTGGAGATATAGACTACAAAGCATTCGCACAATTTGGAACCTGGGCAGTTGGACGACTGAGTCTTAAACAAGATATAAAGAAAGTTGAACAGGCACTAAAAAGTATTAGTCATAAAATGGACATTTACAAAAAGTTACCAAAACTCAAACCAGGACATTTCCTTCTCTTCTCTCCAGATATAAATAATAGACTACTTCAACTACAAGCAAGATGGCTCTACTCAAAACACACAACAATGAATGAGCAAAGCATAAAGGTAGAGATGGAAGCAAAACAAAAGGATTACAAAAAATATCTTGTGAAGCCAAAAAAAGAAATTAAGATAAATGAACAGCAAGCTGTAGAAAACAGCAAACTTGATGAAGTTGCAAGCAAAGTAGTTGAATTTGAAGAAGAGAAAAAACTAAAGACAGAAAAAAATCACGAACTATTCTTTGAGAGCATCACATTCGCTCAAGCAATGAAAATTGCCAAACGAAAAAGAAAACAACACTTTAAACTCTTTGGACAATCAAAAGAAGAACTCATAAATGTAACAAAACAATATTACCCATACATTCTTACACGCGTCAAAGTAAAAGAACACTTCGCATTTGGAGCACTAAAAACAAAAAAACTCTACAATGTATTTTTTGATGGTATGACTGGGAAAATAATAAAAGCAAACCACAAACATCACAAAATATACGAGCATTCAAACTTAGCAGAACTAAAAGAACACCACATCAGCATTCTTCGCAAATTATTAGATCAAAAAGACGGACTATCAGTAAATATTTTATCACAAGAAACAAAACTCTCAAAAGGTACAGTAACAAAATATTGTAACGAGTTAGAAAAACAAAATTATGTAAGTTACAAACAAATAGGGACACATAAACAATGGTACCTCGCAAGTTGCTTTGAACAAAAACACATATTTCGTGTAGCAACAAAACAACCTAGAATTGTAAGCAAAACATACAAACATAAAAAAATAGAAACTAAAATTACCGAAAAACAAATAAGAACATTCATCAAAGAATGGTTTGCAAGCAGCACAGTAGTAGAATATAAAATTGTTTTGCTTCCAGAATTTGTAGCAAAATATAGCTTTAGAAGATCAACAAGAACAATTCGAATAAACGGCGCAACAAAGCAACAAGATTGATTGGCCATTCTTGCAATACACTTAGCAACATAGTTGCTGGTGTCTTAGAAACTATCGTTTCAAAGAGGCATGCGTCAGAGCATTCAATTAAAAAAGCTTGAACGCACTAAAAAAGACTAAACATACTTAAAAAAGAATATAACAAAACAAAAAGGAAAAAAAATGATTATAACAATAGCAGGAAACTTAGGAAGTGGAAAAAGTACAGTCGGAAAAATGCTTGCAAAAGAATTAGGATACCGATTCTTCTCAACAGGAGATCTCATGGGAGATATTGCTCTTGAAAAAGGAATAAGTTTGCTTGAATTAAGTAAGTTAGCAGAACAATCAGACGAAGTTGATAAACTCCTGGATGCAAGACAAATAGAATTTGGGAAAAAAGAAAAAAATGCAGTTATAGATTCACGACTTGGATGGCACTTCATACCACAAGCAACAAAAATATTCTTAACCGTTGATCCTTTGGAAGCAGCAAAAAGAATATTCAACGATAAAAGAGAAGAAGAAAAAGAAAACGTCGATATTGAAAGTACCAGACAAAATATTATTACAAGAAAAGAATCTGAAAGACTACGCTATCAAAAATATTACAATCTTGTTTGTGACGATCCGAAGAATTTCGATATTGTAGTGGATTCAACAGAAATACCTGCTGAGAAAGTATTTGAAAAAGTACTAAAAGAGATACAGCAAAGAAGAGAAGATTAATGAACAGCACAAACAAAAATACAAATTACTCAACAGTAACCGACTTTGCTCACATTCTTGCATAGTGAACAGCGTAGTGCGCCTCGAAAAAAACTCGACAGCACAAACAAAACAAAAAATTACTCAACAGTAACTGATTTAGCTAAGTTTCTTGGCTTATCAACGTCACAGCCACGTAAAAGAGCAACATGATATGCGAAGAGTTGCAAAGGAACTACAGCCAATAAAGAGCTTAGAGAATAACGAGTGAAAGGAATCTCAATAACATGGTCTGCTAAAAGTTTTGGACGGACAGACCCTTCAGTTGCAATAGCAATAACCTGACCTTTTCTTGCCTTTACTTCTTGAATATTTCCCAAAACTTTTTCATAAGTTAACTCATCTTTTGCTGCAATAACAATAACAGGCATATTCTCATCAATCAATGCAATAGGACCATGTTTCATTTCAGCAGCAGGATAACCCTCAGCATGAATATAACTTACCTCTTTAAGTTTTAATGCGCCTTCAAGAGCAATAGGGAATTGGATTCCTCGGCCAAGAAATAAAGCGTTAGATGCGTGCATATATTTTTTCGCCAATTCTTTTATCTGAGAATCATCATCGAGGACAAAATCTAATTGTTTAGGTAAAATCATTAAATCAAGAAGAAGCTCCTTAATCTTTTCTTTAGGCAAAGATTTTCGCAACTCAATAAACTTAGCAGTTAAAAGATACAAAGCAATAACTTGCGTCATAAAAGCTTTTGTTGAAGCAACACCAATCTCAGGTCCTGCACGAGTATACAAAGTACAATCAGAAGCGCGAGGAATAGTACTATCAACAACATTACAAATAGAAAGTACAGGAGCACCAAGAGACTTAGCCTCATTAAGTGCAGCTAAAGTATCAGCAGTTTCTCCACTCTGACTAATTGCAATAACAAGAGTATTTGGACTGATGAGCGGCTGCCTATATCTAAATTCAGAAGCGTACTCTACCTCAACAGGAATTCTTGCAAGACCCTCAAGCAAAAACTCACCAACAAGAGCCGCATGCCAAGAAGTTCCGCAAGCAAGAATAATAATTCGTTCAACAGACTCAAGATTTAAATCATCAAGTTCAGGTAAATGCGGTTTGTTATCAAGAATACGCCCTTGCAAAGTATCAAGAATAGCGCGAGGCTGCTCATGAATCTCTTTAAGCATGAAATGAGGATAACCATCTTTTTCAGCACGAGTCACATCCCAAGTAATATGTTTTATTTCAGGAGATAATAATTTTCCAGACTTCAAAGAAAATATTTTAAGATAACCATTTAAGCTCGCGCATTCATCATCATTAAGATAAATAACCTCTCGAGTATGTTTTAAAAAAGCAGGAACATCACTTGCAACAAAGTATTCACCGTCCCCAATACCAATAACTAAAGGAGAGCCTCTTCTTGCTACAAATATTTCTTGAATATCCTCATGCATAACAACAAGACCAAAAGTTCCAACAACTTCATTTACAGTCATAACAACTGCTTCTTTCAAATCATTTGTTGATTTAAAATGAATAGCGATAATGTGAGCTAAAACTTCAGAATCAGTCTCAGAAATTTTTGAAATAGAATACTTTTCTTGCAAGGCAACATAATTTTCAATAATACCATTATGAACAACAGATATAGGAGAACTATGGTGAGGATGAGCATTTTCTTTAGTCACACCACCATGCGTTGCCCAACGAGTATGGCCAATAGCAATAGTTGTAGAAGGAACAGAAACTTGTTCAGGGATTCGACCAACCTCTTTAATAATCTCAATACCATTTTTTGTTCTGCAGGCAACACCCCAAGAATCATAACCACGATACTCTAATTTTCTAAGACCATCAAGAACAAATTCAGCACCAGCAGTACTTTTCCCAATATAAGCAAATATTCCACACATAATAATCAAATCTCTTAAATGAACTATGAAATGTATTGCTTTTAAGCTTTGCTAAGCAGAATTCTTGTGTGCTGAGACGTAATTATATTACAGTAATGAAACTCAGAACTATATTCTGTTAAGTAATTCTGCTAATATGACTTATACCTTTAAGAAGAAAAGTTTAAATAGAAGAAGACAATAAGGATTATTATGTTCGTAGTAAAACAAATCGAAAAAAGACTCTTTCTCTCCATTTTCTTACTTTGCACACAGTAACCCAATTAGCCACTAGGACAATAGTCGATTTTAAAGCCAAAAATGAGGTTTTAAGCAGTAATTTTTTATACTAACGAGACATAATTAATATGAAAAAACAAGAATGAGGCAAAAACAATGGTAGAAATCATATTTCCTGACGGAAGCAAAAAAGAATTTCCTGCAGGCGTACAAGGAATAGAAATAGCACACAGCATCAGCGAAGGATTAGCTAGAGCAACACTAGCAATAAAATTTAATGGTACTCTCATTGATGCAACTGCACCACTCAATGAAAATGGCAGTATTGAAATTATTACATTCAAACAGGAAGAAGGAAAAGAACTCTTTTGGCACTCAAGCGCACACATTTTAGCGCAAGCTGTACAAAGACTCTATCCAGATGCAAAACCAACAATTGGACCATCAGTAGAAGTAGGATTCTACTACGACTTTGACAATCTCTCAATCACAATGGAAGATTTCTCAAAAATAGAAGAAGAAATGAAAAAAATTGTGAAAGAAGATCATAAACCAAAAAGAATAGAATACGCAACAAAAGAAGAAGCACTCAAAGTATTTGCAGACAACGAATTCAAATGTGAAATGATAAACGAATTTGAAGAAGGACTTTCCGCATACGAACAAGGAGACTTCACAGACCTATGCCGAGGACCACACGTCCCAAGTACAAGAATGATTAAAGCAATCAAACTAACGAAACTATCAGGAGCATACTGGAGAGGAGATGCAAAGAACAAACAACTCACAAGAGTATATGGAGTAAGTTTCCCAGATAAAAAAGAATTAAAACAATACCTAACAATGCTTGAAGAAGCAGAAAAGAGAGATCACAATAAATTAGGACGATCACTTGGACTCTTCACCACATCACCAATTATAGGACAAGGATTACCATTATTCATGCCAAAAGGAACTAGAATAATTAAAACATTACAAAGATGGATTGAAGACCTAGAGGAATTATGGGGCTATCAACAAACAATGACACCACTTATGGCAAAAAGTGATTTGTATAAAATTTCAGGACACTGGGACCATTACAAAGATGGAATGTTTTTAGTTGACGGTAGTGGAGAAGAAATGGCATTACGACCAATGACATGCCCATTTCAATTTACCATATACAATGCAGAAAAAAGAAGTTACAAAGATTTACCAATAAGGTATAATGAAACTTCCACATTGTTTAGAAATGAATCCTCTGGAGAAATGCATGGAATCATTAGAGTGCGACAATTCACCATCTCAGAAGCACATGTAATCTGCCGTATGGACCAATTAAAAAAAGAATTTAAAGAAGTTGTGAGTTTAATCGAACACATACTTAAAACTCTAGGTTTGACTGAATACTGGTTTAGATTCTCCAAAGGGAACCGAGAAAAT
>CAZFEG010000022.1:0-11101 GCA_964517565.1 uncultured Methanosarcinales archaeon | reverse complement strand
AGTTTTTTAACTTATTTTATATCTTTTACTACTTTTTATCAATTAAGTTTAGATGTGGTTCAGAATATGCCCTATTTCTTTTATTATTAATTTTTCGAGTGCGAGTTTACAAGCCCGAGGACTTCCTGGAATGCAAAAAATAATTTTTTTATTTATAATTCCAGCAGTTGCACGAGACATAATTGCAGGACTACCAATTTCCTCATAACTTAATTGACCGAATAAGGAACTAAAAGCTATAAGCTCTTTTTCAAATAATGGTCTCACTGCTTCAATTGTGACATCTAAATCAGCAAGACCTGTTCCGCCAGTTGTGATAATTGCATCAATATCTTCATTAATTGTAAGATTTTTTACAGCGGTACTGATTTGCTTGGTATTATCTTTAATGACGAGGCGAGAATGAACGCTATGATTATTATTCATAATAATCTCTTCAATGAGTTTACCTGCAGAATCAGTTTCTAAGGAGCGTGTTGAAGAAATAGTAAGTATTCCAAAACGGGCTTTTCGCTTTACTTTTTTATGCTCTGCACTTGTGTCTTTTAATTCCATTTTACTTACTTCTGCTTTAATCGCAAAGCTTACTTTTTTAGACGAGCAACAAAGTACTCTAAACAATCAAGACCATCAAAGGTCGCTTTTTTCCGTAAACCCAAAGGACCAAACTGAATATGCCAACCTTCCCCCTCTTTTACAGGAGAACTACAGACAGGACATAAAGTAATTCTATTTGCTTGAACCTCTTGAATACGCTTATTAACAACTCGATCAATATTTCCTTTTTCAAGATCTTTTTTTATAAGTATAAGATCTTCATGCGGAAGTTCATTTATGATTCGCGCTAATTTATTCATTTTATGGCTCTTTATGTTTTCTTAGATCTTTTTATAGTAACTCTTGGATTTTATGAATGCTGCCATTCTTATCGAAAAGGGTCTTTATTCTTTTTTTTATATTGTGATAATACTTGTCTTGTTTTTGATGAGCTTCACTAAATTCTTCAAGGCTATGTACCCAACAAGCAATATGCATGTTGGTATTCGTCTCATTGCATTGAACATTGTAACTACTTATTTCTTTACGAAGGGATTCGAGATGTTTTTGACTCGTAATCGCGACTAGCTCAATTCTCTCTTTTTCAATAGATAATTTTGCAAGAGCATGAACTTGCTTGAAAGATTGAATGAATTGCCAATAATATTGAGATATAGCGCATTGATATTCTGACTCTATATTAGCGAGAATTTGGAGATATTGTTCTATTCTTTTATCTCCTGCAAGAGAGAATTTTGCCCCGAAACCTGGAACGAGCATAGCTATATTTACGACAGATTTGGATAAATAATAATATTTTTTAGGTTTACCAGGATTTTTTTCAGTCTTGGGAGTTTCTGAGTAAATAACATTTTTTGCCTCCAGAAGTGCAAGTTGAGATAGAATATATGGTAGTGAATAATTGAGAGATTTCGCTAACTCAGTAGCTGATTTTTTCTCTTTGGTGAGGTCTGCAAGAATTCTAAATCTTGATTCAGTAAGAAACGATTCATCCATACAATTATTTGGTTGTTTGTATATTTAAATCTTTCTAACTTTGTTTAGTAAACTAAGTAATTAAGTTAATTAATATATTAACTTACTATTCTTATTATATTTTTTTGCTCTTTTTTGAGTACTGAAAGGTGTCCAAACCATAAGCTTTTTAAACTAGATAAACCCCAATTATGTTGAAAAGGGTATATTTGAGATATAATTCGCAAAATTCTGTCTCAAACAAATTTTGAACCTTTATAGGTGTAACTGTGCGTGTATTAATGTTTGGCTGGGAGTTCCCACCTTTCTTCGCTGGAGGTGTAGGAATGGTCTGTTACGAGTTAACAAAACAGCTCGTCGATCAAGGCGTTGATGTAGATTATGTTATGCCATATTTCCCAGAAGGTAACGAACCAAACTTTCTCAACATTGTTGATGTTTCTAAAAAAGTAACTGAAAAAGAACTCGAAGAACAAACAAAATCAGGATCTTTCACAATCACAAAAGTACGATCAATTCTAGCAGCTTATCAAACACAAGAAGAATACGAAAAAACCATTAAAGAAATTTCTTTTCAACAACCAAAAGGACTACCTCCAACAAAAAAATCAGGAGATTCTACTAAAGAGCTCTATGGAGAAAATCTTTTAGACGAAATCCACCTTTTTACAAAAAGAGTAGCTATTTTAGCAGAAAAAGGCTATTTCGACAAATTCGATATCATACACGCACATGACTGGACAACAGTACCAGCGGCAGCCGCAGTGAAGCGGATCACGGGCAAACCGCTGGTCGTCCACGTTCATATAACAGATGTGAACAAAAATTCAGGAGCAGGAGCAAACCCTGAAATATATGCAATGGAAAGAGAAGGATTCTTCGCAGCAGACAAAATTGCTTCAGTAAGCCAATATATCAAAGGAACACTCATGGACGAATACGGTGTTCCAGGAGAAAAAATAGAAGTTGTTCATAATGGTGGAATAACTATGGAAGAACCAGGACTGCACGACGGAACAAAATTCAAAGAAGGAAACAAACTCATTTCTTATATGGGACGAGTGACTGGAATGAAAGGGCCAACAAATTTCGTAGAAATGGCACCAAAAATTCTCGAACACTGTCCAAAAACAAAATTTCTCTTAGCAGGAACAGGAGATCAATTACAAGCCTGTATAGACAAAACAAAAGAATTAGGAATACACGACAAATTCTACTTTCACGGATTCTACAGTAAAAAAGAAGCAGAATTCTTTTATGACATTTCAGACGTATTTTTAATGCCATCACTCATGGAACCATTTGGTGTTGTACCGCTTGAAGCAATGAGTAAAAAAACACCAACAGTAGTCTCGAAACAATCAGGCGTTTCAGAAGCAATAAGTCATTGTTTCAAAGCAGATTCTTGGGATATAAACAAAATGGCATCACAAGTAGTCACACTTCTCAAATATCCGCAACTACATGCAACAATGAGTCAAAATGGATATGATGAAGCACAAGCACTCACCTGGGAAAAACCAGCAAACGAATGCATGGAGCTTTACAATAATTTATTACGATAATCTTAAAACAGAATATGTCAGGTATCTGACGAGGGAAATATTCTGGCAATATGAGGGAAATACATGGGTACATCAATAACATTAGTCATTGAGCCAAAAGTTCATCTACATGATATGAATATATTTGATATCGGAGCAAACAAACCCTATATTGACATGGGAAAGATGCATGATGAGATGTCAAATACTGTTGCTACACAAATTGCAATTGCAAGAGCATACTTTAGTGGTGCAAAAACGCAAACAGTACAATTGGCAATGCCAGCTTATGTCGTAGATACCTTAGCAGAACGATCACCAGAAACAATAGTACAACTCAGAAATTTTATTACTAGTTCAAAAATAGACTTACTTGCAATGCCTTATTACGGAACTTCGTTAGATGTCATAAAACCTGAAGAATTGCAAATGCAACTAGAACTACAAAAAGAATCATTCCAAAAACATTTTAAGAAAAGATCAAAAACATTCTATGCATCAAGCAAACTCAGTCTTGAACAAAAAGAAATAATTCAAAAAAATCTTGGTACAACAACAATTGTAGATTCTAAAGACAAAACAGTTTTATTTCTAAATAATATAAATGATGCAGAAGAATTTGAAAAACTTGTAGAAGAAATACAATCAGCAACAAAAACAGTTGTTCTTAATGCGCGTTTAGGTTTTAAAGATATGAAAGATCACTTAATAACTGAACTACAAGGAATATATCCTCACATAGTTGTAAGTGAAGACAATCAATTATTAGAAACATGGAGGCTCATGGCACATGAAGGTTTACTGTCTAACTTTGATATGTATTCTAGTGAACAAAGTCCATACGAGCAATATACAACAATGCTCAATATGTGTAATGATGTAGCACATAAAATAAAGACTTTAGCACTAACAAAAAGAGGAGTCTTCTTAACAGATGTTGATGTAACTGATTCACCATCGCAATTTCTACGAGATGTGATGGAACAAACAAAAACAAGAAATACATGATTTTTTAGTACGCTTGAGAGGTGGAGAAATGCAAAAAAAACAAACACAAGAAAAAAAACACTCGCAGATAAAGAAAACATTACCAAAAATAACGCTGAAAATGGCGCAAGCACCGAAAATGGCGCAAGCACCGAAAATGGTGCAAGCACCGAAAATGGCGCAAGCAAAAAAAAGTCCTGCAAAAAAGCGAGTAATTAAGAAAAAAGTTTTTACTAAAACAACAGAAGACAAATTCTTTGAACTTTTTAATGGAGAACGATTAAGTCATTTTATAGAACTAGCGCACAGTCTTGAAGAAATGCGTGACGAAGTACTAGCACATCACGTTAATAAAGAAAAAAACGATTTTGCAACTTGGATACAAGATGTTTTTGAAGAAAAAGATTTAGCAAAAGAAATAAGATTAAAAACTAAAGCGCAAGACATACAAATAATAATTTACAAATATATTATAAAAAAACATTTACACTAAATAATTATTAGTTTAGTTAATTTCAAGCAAAAATTATTTGGTGAGTTTAACACGAGTAAAAAAAGGTGAGGAAATGGTAGAGCTACGAGCAGATTTAGTCTTTGAAGCAAGTTGGGAAATAACAAACAAATGCGGAGGAATTTATACAGTCATTACTTCGAAAGTACCCCTCATGCAAGCAAACTACGACACATACATACTTCTAGGTCCACTTTTTGATACTGTACCAAATGATTTTCTTATAAGAACGCCGCCAGAACCATTTGCAGCAATATTCTCAAGGCTAGCAGAACAAGGCATACGATGCGAATATGGGGTATGGGATATTCCTGGACAACCAACAACAATACTCATTGATGCAAGAAAAATTCTTAATTATATTAACAAAATAAAAGAAGATCTATGGAATGACTACCAAGTAGACTCATTACATTCAGCACATGATTTTAATGAACCTCTCGCGTGGTCTTGGGGAGTTGGAAAATTCTTAGAATTAGCAACACAACAATTCAACAAGAAAAAAATAATAGGACACTTTCATGAATGGCTGGCAGGATTTGCAATACTTTACCTAAAAAAAATACAATCAGATATAGCAACAGTATTTACAACACACGCAACCATGCTTGGAAGATCAGTATCTTCACGAGGAGTAAACGTTTTACAACTACTTGATACAATTAACCCTGAAGAAGAAGCAAAACGAATAGGTGTTATTGATAAGTATAGTACTGAACGCGCATGCGCATTGAATGTTGACGTTTTTACAACAGTATCAAAAACAACAGCGAAAGAAGCAGAAAAATTATTTGGAAGAAAACCTGACGTTCTACCAAATGGACTTGCAATAGACAGTTTCCCAACATTTGACGATGCAATCTTGCAACACAGAAAATACAGGGGAAAAATTTCTCGATTTGTAATGAGTCATTTTTTCCCATACCAATCATTTGATATTTCACATACCTTATTTCTTTATTCTAGTGGGCGTTACGAATTTGTAAATAAAGGACTTGACGTAACAATCGATGCATTAGCAAAATTAAACGAAGAATTAAAAGCAGTAGGATCAAAACGAACAGTAGTAATGTTCTTCTTTATGGCGATGAACTCAAACGGACCAAAAAGAGAACTCTTAGAAAATAAAAGTTATGTGCAAGAAATAACAACGAGAATAATGGATCGCAACGACTTTTTCTTACAACAAATACTTCTTACAGTTCTTTTAGGAGATACCACATCCATAAAAATATTACCAAAAGATTATCTTGAGGAACTCAAAAAAGAGTTTAACTTTGTCAAACGCGCAGGAAACCCATTTATTTGCACACATCAAATAGAAAATGAAGAAAACGATGAAATAATAAAATATCTAAAAAAGATGGGACTAAATAACGAAGCAGAAGATAAAATAAAAATAGTATTTCTACCTGCATATTTAGATGGAACGGATGGACTGCTAAATCTTGATTATAATGAAGTTGTAACAGGATGTCATTTAGGAATATTTCCAAGCAACTATGAACCATGGGGATATACGCCTCTAGAATCAATCGCATTAGGAGTCCCTGCAATCACGTCATCTCTTTCAGGATTTGGACAACACATGATTGACAAAGTATCAAAACAAAAGAAAGGACTCGCAATAATAAACAGAGAACAAAGTAGGGAAGGAGTAGTGCATGACTTGTTTGATATAATAAAACAGTTTGTTTCTTATGACAGACAATCAAGAGTTCAATGTAAATTAAAAGCGCATGCGCTCTCAACATTTGCGGACTGGAGACAACTTATCATACATTATTTAGATGCACATAACAAAGCACTAAAATTACACAAAAAAAACTAAACTCATAAAAAATGAATATCCGAAGAGTATACAAATTACCACAAAAAGACTATGTCTGTTCTGGGCCTATGGCAGGTTTACTAACAAATGGTTTTGGTAGTTATATTGCTTTGCACGATTCATTTAGTTATCGAGGATGGTATGTTCTTCAACCAAAAAAATGGCGAATGCAAAAGATAATTGAATCAATAACGCCACTAGATGAAGGAAAATGTGAAACACTCTACAATCAATTATACGGTTTACGAAGACAATTTGCTAGCGGAGCAGAAGATACATTCACACCATATCAAAAAATTCTTTTCTACAACACTTTTCAATTTACAGGCCGAGTACGAATAAGTTTTGACCACAGAGAAAGTTATGAACAATCTCGCCTAGGAAGAATATATAATATAGATATTACAGAAGATTTCGTACTTGTAACTTTTATACAAAACGATGAAAACGGAGAAGAGTACAAACATTACGTAGGAATAAAAGGAATAGACAATGTAGAACTCTTACAAAACTGGAGAGAAGAAAAATATGCAGTAGATGCAGAACGAAACGCGGCAAACTCTTACTGGATATATGATGCATTCACCTGCAAACCAAGACATCACGTAGTCTTTGCAAGCGCAGAATCAAAAAGTGAAGCAAGAACGCTCGCAGATATAGCCTATTTTCATTTTGATGATATAGTAGGAAATGTTCATGAACAGACACACCAAAAAATACCTGAATTTCCTTCGGTAGAAAATCATGAACTTAAAGCAGCAACACAATTAGCAAGCTGGTCACTAAACTCACTACACCAAAAATACTCCTTCGACCATCGGATTTTTACAGGAATATTAGCAGGCTTACCCTGGTTCTTTCAAATATGGAGTCGAGATGAACTCATAAGTTTAGGAGGATTAATCGCACTCGCAAAACAAAAACACGATACTGAAAACGGCACAAGTGAACAAACTCTTGAAAATATTAAATTCATTTTAGAAAGACACCTTAAAGCAATACTTCCAAACGGAACTCTTTCAAACAGATACCCTAAAAGTGAATTAGGAAGTATAGATTCATTCGGTTGGCTCGCCAAAAGAGTAGTTGACTTTCTCAAAGAAGCAAAAGATCAAAAACAGGTTTATTCATTATTATCTCTAGAAGATCTTATTAGCTGGTACAATGCATTAGAAAAAGGACTTGAACAAGCAAAAAAACATTATGGTTTACAAACAGAAGAAAGTGGTGCAATGCTTTTCAAAAATAAATTCTGTGAAACATGGATGGATACAAGTTATCACGACGATGGGCGAGAAGGAATAAGAGTAGAAATACAAGCACTCTTTTACGCAGTATATACAGCAATAAATTATATTGGAAAAATTATACACTCATCAAAAAGAAATCATTACAAAAACGAACAAAAACAATTTAAAAAACTTTTTAGAGAACAATTCCTAGAACCAACATTTAAAGGATTACTTTTGGACGGGAGAAACTCAGAAGGCCGAGCAGACACAAATTATAGACCAAACATTTTCTTAGCAGCATACCTTGCAAAAAATCTCTGCACAAAAAAAGAATGGAAACAAATATTCAATGTACACCTACAAAAACTTTTCTTACCATGGGGAGGGCTATCAACAATTGACAAAAGTAGCACCCTCTTTCAACCATCATACACTGGAGAAAATAATAAAAGCTACCATCGAGGAGACGTATGGTACTTTGTCAATAACATAGCAGCAATGGCGCTTTACGAAATTGATCCACAATACTACTCAAAACAAATACAAAAAATAATTTTTGCAAGTGCAAAAGATATTACCGAACTAGGATTTTCAGGACACGCAAGTGAAGTATCAAGTGCAGTAGTACAAGAAGCACAAGGATGTTACGCGCAAGCATGGAGTGCAGCAACCTTTGTAGAACTTATGGAGCTCATGCATCCCTATGATGAATATCAGTAAGCCATTCTTGCATAGGCGAGCGTAGTGCGTGCGTAACAACAAAGTTGTTAGCAACCTTGTAGGTTTTTGTGAAAAACTCAACAGCACTGAGAATAAGTGTGTGATAGTTTAGAAATGTATAAAAAATAAATAAGAAAAAAAATTTATAAACACTATTGTTGTTTATTTCTTACGTACTGTTCGTAAAGATCTGCTCTTACACTTACGACAACTGATTTTACCTTGAATAACTTTCATTTGATTTGCTCTGATTCTTGTTTTACAATCTTTGCAAACAAATATATTCTTGTAAATTCGTGTGTTAGCTTCTGGAAATTTTACCATTCTATAAACCTCATTATTACTTTTACTTTTTTGAATTAAATTGAATTTTATTTGTACGGAGAAATCTAAGATTTCTGGTACACTAAAAAGCGATTACTCGCTTTTTATCTGCTTCATTACCTTATCTAAAAGGATATCCCAATACACAATGACTGAGCCGTCTTTGAGCTGACCCTTTAAATCGGAAGGAATTGCAAGGTCGAATGTTTCATATGTTTCCATATCCATAACATTAGCTATGTCGTCTGAGACTGAAAGGACTTGAGCGTTTTTTTTACCAATAACTGGAGCTTCAACTTCATGATCGCCAGTGACCATGTTTCGTTTTCTACCATCAAGCATACCGACAGCCATAATGTTTGCTTTTGCGTGGCCGTGTTTTCCGGGACGAGAAATACTAATGTCTGTTACTGTTGATGCAATTTCATCGACAATAATATAACTGCCTTTTTTCAATGAATTGGTTGATACGAATCGTTTATCTCCTGCCATTTTTCCTAAAACCTCAATAATAATTCAAGACAAAACTTGATTGTAATTTATTGTCTATCGAGAATTTTGATTAATTCAAAATTCTGAAGATAACTTTGTAAAGTTATCTTTCACAATATAGTTTGCAATAAAGTGATGTAATTTATTTGTGACACAAACTATAATTAGTAAATAAGTATGATGCTATCATTCAAGAATTGGAATATTGTTTATAAAGCTTACTATGGCCTTTTGCAACGAACATTTATAAATGAATGAGCGTTTTCTCTAAGTATGGTCAGCAAAGAGTTCTCAGAACTACGCCTACAACTTATTACAAAAACTAAGGAACAACTAGCTGCAGCTGTAGGTTTTGATACGCTTTGTATACAAAGTTTAGCAGGATATGACGACCTTATTATACAACTTAATGGATTGAGTAAACGACTCAGAGAATGGCATGCGTATACTTTGCCAGAACTTGATCACTTTGTTAAAGACCATGAAAAATACACTGAACTCATAGCAACAAAAACGCGAGAAGAACTTGTAGGAGAATATGTAAAAGACACTTCTATGGGAGCAAATATTTCTGAAAAAGATTACAACGCAATCGTACAATTCGCACAACACATACACTCACTCTATGCATACAGACACGAATTACTTTCTTATATTGAATCAATTTTACAAGAACATATGCCAAACGTGGCAACTCTCCTTGGAACAACACTTGCAGCAAGACTCCTTGCAGGCGCAGGTTCACTCAAAAGATTATCAAGACTACCATCATCAACAGTACAATTACTGGGCGCAGAAAAAGCATTATTTAGACATTTGAAAACAGGAGCAAGAAGCCCAAAATACGGACACGTTTACAATCATCAATTACTCCAACAATCTCCAGCAAAAATAAGAGGAAAAGTTGCGCGAGCACTCGCAGACAAAACATCAATCTGTGCAAAACTAGACTATTTTGGCGGAGAATTTTTAGCAGACAAATACAAAAAAGCTTTGGAGGATAAATTTCCACGACAATGAGTTCAGATTTAAGCCCAATAACAAGATTCCCTGGAGTCTACAAATCAAAAAGAGGACGATTTATGCACTACTACGTCCAAGCAAAAAGTAGAAAAACCTTTTTTGATGAACTCGTACTTCGACAAGGAAACAATAAGTATAGAGAAGTTGATCCGACAAGAAGCAAATTATTCGCGTCAATAGCAAAAGGCATATCACAATTAGGAATTAAAGAAGACAGCATAGTACTTTATTTAGGGGCAAGCCATGGATACACAGTAAGTTTCCTATCAGACATGCTCACTCAAGGAGAAATATACGCACTAGACTTCGCACCAAGAGTATTAAGAGATTTAGTATTTATGTGTGAAGTAAAAGAAAATATTCTACCAATATTTGCAGACGCAAAACTTGTAAATACATACAAAAAAATAGTACCGAAAGTTGATATAGTCTTTATGGACGTCGCACAAAGAGACCAAACAGGAATCTTCCTTAATAATTGTAAAACATTTCTCAAACCAGGAGGCTTTGGACTTCTCGCACTAAAAGCAAGAAGTGTAGACGTAACAAAAAAACCAAAAGACATTTTTAAAACAGTAAGGAGAGACCTCGAAGCAGTCGCAGCAGTAGTTGACTATAGAGAATTAGACCCTTACGAAGAAGACCACGCATTTTTTGTCATAAAAATGAAATAAAAATTTCTTTTTTTGAATTCTTCTTCTAAAAAAATACTTTGGCTTGTGTGAACTTTAATTTTAGTTAATTCTTTGAACTATATAGTTCTTCAAACTTTTTCCTGGTGTTTGTGATTGCAGTAATAGATATTCTATCTATGATTTCTTTTATCTTGCTGTTGAAATCTTCTGCTAATTTTATACTAAAAAATTTCGACAGAGATTCACTAAAGAATTCAAAGAATTCTTGG
>CAZFEG010000021.1:0-11761 GCA_964517565.1 uncultured Methanosarcinales archaeon | reverse complement strand
GTACAAAGAATTGTTTTTACAATTCTTGTACAAGAAAGACATAGTCTTTCTTTGTGCACAAAGACTTGTAGTCTTTGGCATGCTCAGAAATTATTATTTCTGGCACGCCAGCAATCAGGGATTGCTACGCGTCCTAGAAACTATTTGGTTTCTATGATATCACAAAATTCGTCTTTTGAATACCGAAATGTGGCATACCAAAAATGGCATAAATAAATAATTGTTGCTTTTGATACCCCTCCCAAAAGGCGCGCGGGTGTAACAATTATGACGAATTTTCATGATTTAAGATAAATGTGCCGGAAAGAATTATTTTGTTATCTTCTATAAATTTAGTCATTTTGTTTTCATTTTACTAATAATATCAAATAAGAGAATGTGTTTCTCAACAATCTTAGCATACTTAGGAATGTCTTTTCTTTTTTCTGATGTAAGTAAGCAAAGACAATCAATCTTTGCATTTTTAGCAGCTTGAACGCCTGCAATAGCATCTTCAACAACAACACACTCAGATTTTTTAATGTTTAATTTTTTTCGAGCAGCTAAAAAAATATCTGGAGAAGGTTTTGCATGAGCAACATTATCCCCACCAACAAAGGCATCGAAATAGTTAATAACATCATTACTTTTAAGAATGAGTTTTACATATTTTTTAGGGGAAGAAGAAGCAACAGCAATTTTAAAACCCGCTTGCTTCAATTTCTTAAGTGTGTATTTTACACCAGAAAATATTTTTAATGTATTATAATGAATTTTAAGATGCTCAAGTTTGCTTAACTGTCTTGCTTCATTATATTTTTTAAGAGAACCAAGATGTTTTTTAAGAATAATTTTATAAAATTCGCTTTCCTTTCTACCATTACATTTCAACTCAAAAAAATCTTTAGTTAAAGTGACTCCTAAAATTCTACAAACTTTTTGATGAATATGAAAATGCATAGGAATAGAATTAACAAGAGTACCATCTAAATCAAAAATAACTGCTTTCTTCATTTCTATTCAATTACAATAGCTGGCTTATTAGGACTTGCTTGACGAGCTTTTGGATGCGATGAATCTTGAGCAATAATAACTTCGATTTTTGCACCGAACTCTTTTTCTAAATCCTTCTTTACTTTAGTAATTGCTGACAAAGCTTTCTTTTGATCTAAGATTTGCTCAGGTAATTTACTAGGATCCTTAACAATACCAGGAATAATCTTTGTAATGTCTTTACCATAATGTTTAAGATCTGTTGACATAACTTCTTTAATAATTTCTCCAGGATTTCTTGTAGAAAGTAATAATTCTTTTAATTTTCTAAACAAATCATACTTCCAAGGCTGAGAAATAATAATAGTAATTTTATTTGCTTTTTCAAGTTTAGCTAATTTTAAAACAGTCAAGATATCGCCACGAACATTTTCTGCCAATTCTTGAGCAGCTTCAGCAACTTCATCAATCAAACTTTCATCGTAACTTGGCCAAGGACTTACACTAACAAAATCTTTATTACCAAGTTTTTCCCAAATCTCTTCAGCTATATGTGGACAAAATGGGGAAAACAATTTAATAAAATCTTCAAGATCGGACTTTTCAATTTTATCTTCGAAAGAAGAAAAAACAGTTCTTAATTTAATAACTGCAAAATTATATTTAAACTGTTTAATATCGCTAGTAATATCTCTTATGACTCTTTGTAACTTACTTTTTACCATACTACTTGTTTTACCAAAAGTAACAGTTTCAACATATGAGGACAAACGATTAATAAATTTTAAACTACCGGTGATTCCTTCTTCACTCCAAGCGATATCTTTATCAGGGTTAGCAACAGAAACTAAAAATAACCGCGCAGTATCAATACCATATTTTTTAGAAACGTCATCAGGTAAAATAACATTACCTCTACTCTTAGACATTTTTTCTCCATCAAGACCTTGGAGCATGCCTTGATTGAACAAAGTAGTGAATGGTTCATCAATATCAATAAAACCTAAATCTCGAAGAGCCTTCGTAAAAAATCGTGCATAAATTAAATGCATACAAGCATGTTCTGCACCACCAATATATTGGGTAACAGGCATCCAAGACTCAGCTTTCTTCTTATCAAAAGGAGCATCAGAATTTTTATTATCTGTATAACGCAAGAAATACCAACTACTATCAAAAAATGTATCCATAGTATCTGTTTCTCTTCTTGCTTCGCCATTACATTTAGGGCATGTTGTGTGAAGAAACTCTTTGTTTGTTTTCAAAGGATTGCCTTTACCAAATACAACTTCATCAGGAAGTTTAACAGGTAAATCATTTTCAGAAACAGGAACTGTACCGCAGGAATCACAGTATACAATAGGAATGGGTGTACCCCAATATCTTTGACGAGAAACTAGCCAATCACGAAGTTTAAATTGAACAGTTTTTTTACCTTTGTTATTCTTTTCAAGGAAAGATGTTATTGAATTAATCGCATCTCTATTATTTGCACCATCAAACTTTGCGGAATTAATTAAAACACCATCACCAGTGTATGCCTTTTCGCCATTTTTAAAAGTTTCAAAACTCGTTTTATTATATTCGTGAGTTATTTCTTTCATCAATTCTTTGTAAGACATCCAAACAGCTTCATGTTGTTCAAATTCTTTTTCATTCACTTCTTCAGGAGTTTCATCTACTAATTCAAGTAAAACTGGTTGATCACGTCGATGTCTGAATACTTTTTTATGATCTGCATAAAAATGAGAATCAAATTCAAAACCTAATTTTTTTACAAATTTTGTTTTGTAACCAGTTTCTTCAAGTACTTCTCTTTGAGCAGCCTCTGCAAGATCTTCCTCGTCTTCAATTCCACCAATAGGTTGAGAAATCCAATCTTGTTTTTTCCATTTAAGTATGAGAAATTTACTATCTGATTTTCGTTGAATAATTGCAGAAATTGTTTTTCTAAATTCAGCACCTTCTTTTCTCTCTCCAAAACTAGCTGCAATAACTTGCTTCATAGGAATATTATATTTTTTTGCAAACTCAAAATCTCTTTGATCATGCGCAGGAACAGCCATAACCATTCCAGTAGCATAATCTGCAACAACGAAGTTTCCAGCATAAATAGGAACACGTTCATTATTAACAGGATTAATAGCGTATGAACCTGTAAAGACGCCCTCTTTATCCGCTGCATCAAAATCTTTTTCACTTACAGATTTTAAATTCTTAAGAAAATTAGCAACAGCTTTTTTTTGTGAGGGTGTAGTTAATTCATCAAGACGAATATGCTGAGCAGAAACAACCATGAAAGTAACACCATAAATAGTATCTGGACGAGTTGTGAAAATAGGCCAGGTTTTGTTTCCCTTTTCACTTTCAATCTCAAAATCAATAGTTGTACCGTGCGATTTACCAATCCAATTTTTTTGCATACTTTTAATTCTATCAGGCCAATTAAGCCCATCAATATTATCAAGAAGTTCTTCTGCATAATCAGTTGTTTTAATGAACCACTGTTCTAAAAGTTTTATTTCGACTTCAGTATTTTCGTGTCGCCAACACATACCATTATGTACTTGTTCATTTGCAAGAACAGTATTACATTCAGGACACCAATTAACAGAAGCCTTTTTTTTATAGACGAGACCTTTTTCTAAAAATTTAAGAAAGAAAAATTGATTCCACTTATAATAATCAGGCATAGAAGTAACAAGTGAACGATCCCAATCATAGGATAAACCAAGTTCTTTCATTTGCCTAATGTAATTCTTAACAGCAGAACGAGTAAATTCTTTAGGATGAGCACCTGCCTTTATAGCAGCATTCTCTGCAGGTAAACCTGAAGCATCAAAACCCATAGGATACAAAACACTCCAACCAGTCATTCGTTTGAAACGAGCAAAAATATCACCTATAGTATAATTAAGAGCATGACCCATATGAAGACCGGAAGCTGAAGGGTAAGGAAACATTTCAAGAACATAACATTTCTTTTCACTAGCATCATCTGCCTTAAACAAAGATGCTTCTTCCCACTTTTTCTGCCATTTCTCTTCGATTTTTTTGAATTCCATTTTATGCTCTTATTAAATTTATTGAAAATAAAGGGCGGCGCTCGGGATTTGTGCTCTAAAACGTTTCGTTTTTGGCATCCCTTTGGGAAACGTGTTCAAATCCATTTGCTGTTTTTGTTTTGTTGATTGTAAAGGGCGGCGCCCGGGATTTGAACCCGGACTAAAAGATCCACAGTCTCATGTGCTAACCAGATTACACTAACGCCACCATGCACTATTCCTCTGTGAGTAGGTGAGTGTTTTTAAAGCTTACGAGTATTTTTGTTTTTGTAATATATTTATTTTATTTGATAATTTACAAACACAAACCATTCATTTTATAAATAGAAACTGTATTCTAGTTTTTAATTGTGGACAATTATCCCGAGTTTACGCGTTTAAGGGGTGCATGCAAATGCTACTTCTAACGCACAACTCTAAAACGTCAACAAAATAAGTGATACTTATGGCAGAATTCAAACATATTGTTCGTGTGGACAAAACAGACCTTGTAGGTGAAAAACCACTTTATTTAGGACTTCAAAAAATTAAAGGAATCGGAGAAAATTTTGCACGCGCTATTTGCACTCTTACAAAAATCAGTTACATGAAACAAGTAGGTGTACTTTCTGAAAAAGATGTTAAAGTACTCGAAACTGTAATTGAAGATCCTGTAAAAGCAGGAATTCCAAAACATTTCCTCAACAGACTCAATGATTACGAGACTGGAGAAAATGAACATTTATTCTTAGCAGATCTAGATTATAAGAAAGATCAAGATATCAAACGACAGAAGAAGTTAAAATCAAATATTGGTTTAAGACACCAATGGAGATTACCTCTTCGTGGTCAACGAACAAAATCAAACTTCAGACCTAATAAAGGTAAAGGAACTGCTGTCAAAAAACGAGCAGTAGTTCGAAAATAAAGCGTGAGTGAAAAATGGGAGACCCAAAAAAAATTAGAAAAAAATATGACACGCCTTCACATCCTTGGATAAAATCTCGAATCGATGATGAAAAACGAATAGCAAGAGCTTTCGGAACCAAAAATAAAAAAGAAATTTGGAAATTAGACACTGTTCTTAAAAATTTCAAAAAACAAGCAAAACATCTTATAGCGCTTGATTCAAAACAATCAAAAATAGAAACTGAACACCTCTTTAGAAGAATGGGCGAATTAGGTCTCATACAAGGAGAAGTAACCTTTGATGCAATTCTAGGTTTAGTAATTGATGACCTTATGGCTCGTAGATTGCAAACAGTAGTATTCAAAAAAGGACTTGCACATTCAGTAGGTCAAGCAAGACAATTTATTGTTCATGAACACATCCTTGTAGATGATAAAAAAATAACTTCACCAGCATATCTTGTTTCAGTACATGAAGAAGCAACACTTGGATTTGCAGTCTCTTCAGCATTATATAGTGAAGATCATCCAGAAAGAGCAAGCCCAGAAAAACTTGCAGAAATGGCAATCCTAAAAAAATCAGCAAAAGAAGACGCTGAGAAAAAAGTAGCAGCAGAAAAACCAGTCGAAACTTCAAAAGAAACATCTGAAACACCAGAAGCTTCCAAAGAAGAGGCTAAACCTGAAGATTCAGAAAAAAAAGCAGAAGCTAAAGAAAAAACAGGTGAAGCAAAGTGAGACAAGAACACAGAAATATTCGATGGGGAATCGCAAACATTTTTGCATCATACAACAACACAATCATACACATAACAGATGTAACTGGAACAGAAACCTTAGCTCTAGCTAGTGGTGGACAAGTAGTGAAAAGTGATAGACTTGAATCTAGTCCAACAGCAGCAATGACAGCAGCAAAAAAAGCAGCAGAAATTGCAAAAGACAAAGGAATCAATGGTTTACATATTAAAGTTCGAGCACCCGGTGGTCATAACGGACCAATGAATCCAGGACCAGGAAGTCAAGCAGCAGTGCGAGCACTTTCTCGAATGGGACTTAGAATCGGGTTTATTGAAGACGTAACACCTATACCTCATGGTGGTTGCCGTAAAAAAGGCGGTAAACGAGGACGTAGAGTTTAGAGGATACTATAATGAAAATAACCGTTCATGAAAAATCTGACGAAAAACTGGTCTTTACTCTTAAAGACGCAAGTGTCGCATACGCAAATACTTTGCGAAGACTCATGCTCGGAGAAGTACCCGTTATGGCAATTGAGGATGTAACTCTTGTTAGAAACGATTCAGTACTTTATGACGAAATGATAGCACACAGGTTAGGACTTGTAGTACTCAAAACAGACTTAGAATCATATAATATGACAAGCGTTTGCAAATGCAAAGGTGCAGGATGCATGCAATGTCAACTCAAATTAACAATTAAAGCAGAAGGACCAAGAAAAGTATATGCAAAGGATTTAGTCAGTGCAGATCCAAAAGTAATACCTGTTTATCCTGAAACATTAATCGTAACTTTGCTTGAAGGTCAACAACTCGAACTTGAAGCAACAGCAATCCTGGGAATTGGAAAAGAACATTCAAAATGGAATGCGGGACTTATATATTATACAAATGAAGTTAAAATCAAAGTAAACAACAAGCATAAAGAATTTTCAAAATTTAAAAGTGTTTATCCAAAACAAATATTCAACAAAAGCGGAGAAATTGATAAAGATCTTATCAACTCACCGCAACTTGTTGACTCTTGCTTGGGTGTCAATGAAGAAATTGTAAAAATCGAATTTGACAATACAAGCTTTAAATTCATAGTCGAATCTTTTGGCGCATTACCTGCAAAAGAAATTGTGCAGCGTGCAATGGAAGTTTATGACCAGCAAATCAAGATTTTTGACGGTCTTGTAAAGGCATTGTGAACCATCATCAAATGATGCGGGAGTGCCGGAGTGGTCAAACGGGCTCGGTTGAGGTTTAGGATCAGCGTCAAGCTGTCTTAATCAAATGCCGTGTGGCTTAGTGTCTACGCGTGTTCGAACCACGTCTCCCGCAGTATTATCAATAAATGTGATTAGCATGAAAAACGAACAACTCGAACAAGTCATCAAAGCGCTCAAAGTAGAAGCTATTGATAAAAAGGTAGCATTATGGAAGCGAATAGCGACTGAACTAGAGAAATCTTCAAGACGAAGAAGGGAAGTTAATGTTTACAAGTTAGAACGTTATGCAAAAGAAGGAGATATTATTATCGTACCAGGAAAAGTTCTTGGAAACGGCGCTCTTTCAAAGAAAATAACTGTAGCAGCACTAAGTTTTTCAACAAGTGCAAAAGAAAAAATTCAATCGAGTAAAGGAGAAACAATCTCTATCTTAGAACTCATGAAAAAGAATCCGGGCGCAAAACGTGTGCGGATCATGGGGTAATTAAAAATGATTATAATAGATGCAACAGATTTATTGATTGGCCGAATGTCAACAGTTATAGCAAAAAAAGCGCTTCTTGGACAAGAAGTAAGCATCATTAATGCAGAGAAAGCAGTAATTTCTGGAACAAAAGCTATGGTAATTGAGAAATTAAAAGCTCAAAGAAATAGAGGAACACCTGCTAAAGGTCCCTTTTTACCAAGAAAAGCAGATCGTTTTGTTAGAAGAACAATTCGAGGTATGCTTCCATACAAAGTAGCAAAAGGTGCAGAAGCATTTAAACGAGTTCTTTGTTATGTAGGAGTCCCAGAAGAATTTAAAGATTCAAAAGCAATCACAATCGAAGCAGCAAAAGTAAAAAAACTACCAACATTAAATTATGTTACAGTAGAAGACGCAATTAAACATATCTAGGTGAAGTTCATGAAACCAATCGTAACAACAGGAAAACGGAAAACATCCATTGCAAGAGCAACACTTACGCAAGGAACAGGAAAAGTAACTGTAAATAAAACTCCAATAGCTGTTTATGAACCTGCAATCGCAAGACTCAAATTACAAGAACCACTTATTTTAGCTGGTTCAACTGCTGACAAATTCGACATTGCAATAACAGTTAAAGGTGGCGGATTCATGACACAAACAGCCGCTTCAAGACTAGCAATTGGTCGTGCACTATCAGAAAAAGTTCCAAAACTTAAAGAAGTCTTTTTAGAGTACGACAGACAACTACTTGTAGCTGATGTACGACGAAAAGAATCAAAAAAACCTAATACTCGTGGCCACGCAAGGTCAAAACGTCAAAAATCATATCGATGATTTTTAGGATTGTTCCTATGGAACAAACGACATAAATCGTACCGATAATTTTTAAAAATTAACATAACTGAGGATAAATAAAATGATCATTCCAATTCGATGTATAAGCTGCGGAAAACCAGTAGGTCACCTTTGGGAAAAATATCAAGAAAAACTTAAAAAAGGCGAAGATCGGAAAAAAGTTATGGATGAACTTGGTTTAGAACGATACTGTTGTAGAGCACTTTTCTTAGGTCATGTTGATCTTGTAGACACAGTAGCTAATTTCAAGAAATATTAATTATTTCTTTTTTAATTTTTTCTTTCACAATTTATTCTGAGAACCTATGTGTAATCTGTTATTTTTCTGAACTAAAAAACACAAAGCTTTTTATTCTTCATTTATTAACATCTATTCTTATGCCACGAGGAAGACCATTAAAAAGTGCTGTTCGACAACACTTATCAGAACTACTCTTTGTAATGGGAAAGCTCACAGCATATACTGCATATAAACATTACATCAAACTATTTGCAAAAACTTCTCAAAGAAATGTCTATTACCAATTAACAAAAGGTTCAGATATGGAACTATTTGTGCGAGAAGAAGTAGAAGAAAAAGGAGATTATTCTTGGGGAACTAGTGTTAGAAAAGTTTACTATAGTCTAAAATCTCTAGATACTGTAACTGCCGTTGACAAAAGAATTGTCGACTATTTTGAAGAAGAAAAGAGGAAATACAATGAAATCGCTCAAGGGATTAGCACTAAAAAATAAACGAGTATTTTTACGACTTGATCTTAATGTATCTTTACAGAATGGAAAAATTCTAGATGATTATAGAATACAAAATGCTCTACCAACTATAGAATATATATTAAAAAAAGGCGCAAAACAAATCATTCTTGCTTCGCATTTAGGAAGACCGAAAGGGCATGATATGAAGTATAGTTTAGCACCTGTTGCAGAACGTCTTGCTAAACTACTTGAAAGACCAATTTATCTTCATAATGATGTAACAAAACCTATTGAAATACCTGAACCAATAGTTTTGTTAGAAAATTTACGATTTTGGGAAGAAGAAAAAAAAGGTAGTATTTCTTTTGCAAAAAAATTAGCACAACACGCAGATGTCTATGTTGATGACGCTTTTGGAACAGCACATAGAAAAGACGCCTCTGTTTATGCTCTAGCAAAGCTTTTACCAGGAGCGCCCGGTCTACTTATAGAAAAAGAATTAAAGAATGTGCATCTTAATCACAAAAAACCTATTGTAGCAATATTTGGACCAGCAAAAATATCTGACAAAATAATATTTTTAGAAAAACTTTTGCAACGAGTTGATAAGCTTGTACTTGGAGGTGCTGTAGTATTTACCTTTCTTGGAGCAATGGGCATACCAACAGGAAAATCACTTATAGAACCAGAAATGTTTGGTCAAGCAAAAAAATTAATGAAAAAATACGGTGACAAAATAATTTTCCCAACAGATTTTGCAGTAGCAAGTCCAAGTGCTTTGAAAAAATTTGGAAAGTTATCTGTTGCAGAAAGAAAAAAACTTGTTTCTGTTGTGGATTTTGAAGCAATACTAAAATCAAAAGCGGCTTATGACGTCGGACCAAAATCTGTAAAACTCTTTTCAGCGGTTATTGCAAGAGCTAAAACTGTTGTGTGGAATGGTCCTTTAGGATTATATGAAATAAAACCATATGACAAAAGTACGAACGCAATTACAAAATTTATTGCTGAGAAAAAAATAACTGCCATTATTTGTGGAGGGGATACGGCTGACGCGATTCGCAGAACACCTTATACAAAAGCAATGACACATATATCTACTGGTGGAGGATCAAGTTTGAAACTTCTCAGCGGAGAAAAACTGCCAGCGATTGAAGTTTTTAAAAAGAAATAATATTTACTGAAGAATATTTTATTTCTTTTTTTCTTGACGAAGGTAGATGCCGATGTCAAGCATGTTCTTATACGCTACTTTACCATCTTTTGCACGGCGAGCAAAACCAAGAACCTCGTCTTCTTCATTAAGAACGATGACATCTTTAGACTGTAAATTACTTTTTTCAATGACTATGTTTTCTTGAAAAACATCTCTCCCACAAATGAATAACCATGCGCTTTTTTCAGTTATAGTGATTTTTCTATTTGTGTTCTTTGCAACGAGCTCAATAAGGCCTGGAGTTGGTACAAACCCTCTGGCAGTCTTTTCACCAAGGAATAAACCTTGACTGACTGAATCTTCAGGAATACCTTCAAGAATGGCTTTTTGTTTGGCACTAGAAAGATAATATTGCCTACCTTTACGTTCAATATCTCTGAAAGGAAAGTTTGTAGTGAATATTTCGATGAACTCTTCGCAAGCATCCATACTCTTAGATAACGGAAGGTTTTTTTATATGTTCTTATTTTCCTTAGTGTATGGCTCGAAAAAATACCCCTAAAAGTGCGAAACAAAATACTGTGGCTCAAGATCATGTGCAAGCTTTGTATGTGGAGCTCTGCAAACAACGCTATAAGGACTCAAGTCTTGCGAATAGATATGTTCACCTTATACGGATAATAGGTATGAAACTGCGTTTAAGACTCCCAAGAGAGATAAAACGATCATATTGCAAACACTGTTACACAGCATTTGCACCTGGGGAGAATTGCCGTGTACGCCTTCGGAAAGGTGTGCTTGTTTATTCTTGCTTTTCTTGTAAACGATTTACAAGATTACCTTATGCTAAACCTAAAAAATAGGTTTTTTTAGCTTAATTACTTGTTTTATTCTTTGTTCATAGTAATTGTTCTGTTTTGTTCTTTAAATTATAGAATAAGGTAAGAATGACTCCCCATGAAACTCAATTCTCTTCTTTGAAAGGCCGAAGTGGCTTTTTCTCAGGAATCTCTAGGCACAGGGAGGATAATAAGAAAGACCTTCTCCTCTTTATTCTTTTTGTTTATGAACATAAATAGTTGTCTCTATGAAGTAACAACATAATAGATATCTTTATATATAAGTTGTACCTGTATAGTAGTCCAGATGGACAAAATAAATATTAATCTAGGAAAAGGCGTAATTCTAAGCGCACCATTCAAGCGGAACATGACTGCAGAAGAATGGACACGTATGGTTTCATACATAAACGGACTTCTCAATAAAACTACAACAAAAATTTCAAATCCTAGAAACATATCTATAACTAAGCGATAAGCATAAAGAGGAACGCAAATGGTAAATGATGAAAATGACAGTGCAGATGGATATGATCCTGATCTTTACGAAGATTATGGAGAAGGCTTTGAAACAGACTTTGACGCAATAAGCGAAAAAGCATACGAAAAAGCATTTGATCAAGCACAAGCAGAAATCAATGGGTCTATTCTTGAAGCAGACTCTGAAGTTAACGAAGACGACTATGAATTTGATGAAGTTGTTGGTGGACGGGATAAAAAACCTGTGCTTAGTTTACTTAACAAAGGAAAACTCTCAAAATATGAGATGGATGACCTTCTTAACGAATTATAATTTATACTACTTCTTTTTTATATTTATACTAAAAAATTTCGACAGAGATTCACTAAAGAATTCAAAGAATTCTTGGT
>CAZFEG010000020.1:0-11822 GCA_964517565.1 uncultured Methanosarcinales archaeon | reverse complement strand
TCACATTCTTGCTTTGCTCAAATGAATCTCTGTCGAAATTTTTTAGTATAAAAAAAACAGTGGGGTGTTTCCCCTTGGAATTATGAAGATCATTCAATAAAGATATTTGGTAAAAAATACAAAAATATTCAGGGATTAATTTGTCTAGAATACGCACCCATTTGGTATGTATACAGAATTTTGAGAGAATTATATTTTATTTTCTTAATGAACTTATAAAAAAAAGAATGAGTTTATGGTCTTACCCATCTGATTTCCCAATAAGTAACATCATTTTCGTCATCAACAACTCCCATCATGAGTCTTTTTTTTGTTGAGTGTGCGACTCTGTTTTTCGCTGCGAAGTCAAACCATGTATATTTTTCTCCTTCGTGTACTGGATAGACTATCCATCTTGCGTGGTCTTGACCTGGTTTTATTCCTCTGTCATATACTCTGAAGTCTGCGCCGAATTTGAGTGCTGTTTTGACTACGTAGCCTCTATTTCTCATGTCTTTGTAAATTGCATATCGTATCCAAAAGTTTGGTTCTACTCTGCTTGCTTTTTTTACGAATTTATCAAAATCAACAATTTTATTTCGTCCATCCATTATGAGAACTTTTTTCTTTTCTAAAAGGAAGAGTGCTTCTGTTAGTGAGAGTTGGAGTTTTCCATCATCAAGTAGAACTCCGAACGCGCTTTGATTGAAAAGATCTCTTGCTGCATCACTTGCTTCTGCAACTACTCGTTCTCGTGAAAATACTGAGTTTACGATAGGTGCTTTTTTATTCTTTTTTGATGCAACGTCTACTACTTCAAGAGATTCGACTTTTGATTTAGTTACGCTTGCTTTTTTAGGCATAAATCTAACAAACAGGAGGCTATTTAAAAAGGTTTGGGACGGTTAAACCTTATAGAAACAGACAAAATATGCTTCAAAACCCTTCTTCTGCAAAGATTCGGTTTTTATACTGAAAAGCTTTTATACTTCCTCAGAATAATCTATGCTATGGGCGTAGCAATATCAAGTCTTATCGAGGCTTCAGAGATTAAAATCGAGCAACTTCAAGGCAAAATTATTGCTGTTGATGCTATGAATATGGTGTATCAGTTCATAACAACTATTAGACAACATGATGGTACTCCTCTTAAAGATAGTAAAGGGAGAGTTACAAGTCATTTGACTGGTTTATTTTCTCGTTGTACTCGTTTAATGCAAAAAGGTCTCAAGCTTGTTTTTGTTTTTGATGGTAAAATGCCTGCACTCAAAAAGGAAGAACGTGCAAGACGTGATGCTTTAAAATTGAAGGCTATTGCTTCTTTTGAAGAGGCTAAAGAAAGCCAAGATGTTGAAGGTATGAAAAAATTTGCTGGACGTAGTGCCAGAGTAACTCCTGATATTCTTCGAGAAAGTAAAGAGCTTTTAGCTGCTCTTGGTATTCCTGTCATTCAAGCTCCAAGTGAAGGTGAGGCTCAAGCGGCTCATATGGTAAATCGTGGTGATTGCGATATTGTTGCTTCTCAAGATTTTGATTGTCTTATTTACGGTGCGAAACAGTTTGTAAGAAATCTGAGTATTTCTCAGAAGCGTAAAAAAATTAATGCACTTACCTACAAGGTTGTTTTACCTGAAGTACTTACTCTAAAAGATACTTTACATAAACTAGATCTTAATCTCGATCAACTTCGCGCTCTTGCTATGCTTATCGGTACTGACTTTAATGTTGGTGGTGTGAAGGGTTTAGGACCAAAAAAAGGTATTGCTTTAGTGAAAGAGTTTGGTAATGATTTCCCTGCTTTATTTCAAAAGGTTGAGTTTGAAAAGCATGCAACTGCCCCTTGGGAAGATATTTTTGACACTATTAAGAATATTCCAACTACTGATAACTACACTTTAGAGTGGCATGATATTAATAAAGAACAACTCATCAAATTACTTGTTGAAGAACATGATTTTTCTCAAGAACGCGTTGATAATGCTATGAAAAATCTTGAAGATGCAAAACATAAAACTCAACAAACAAGTTTAGGAAAATTTTTAAAAAAAAATTAAAAAAGGTGTAATATGATGGAAGAAACAACTGAACAAAAAATTATTCGTAATATTCAAGGTAACTTTGCAATTTTTAAAACTCCAGACGTTATTGGTGAGAAAACTATGATGGCCAATATTGAGTGGGAGGATCCTAATGAGATAGATAAGTTTTTTATGTTTGCAAAAAATTTAGGTGCTAAAATTATTTATTTGAGTGAAGGCGAGGAAGAAGACGAAGCTACTGGTCAAACAAAAAATACTATTCTTCAAGTTGGTTTCATGAATCAAAGCGTCATGCATTATATTAGTTTTATTGAAGACGAGGAAGATGAGGATGACGAAGAAGAAGACGAGTACGAAGAGGAGGAAACAGTAGAACCTCAGACTGCACCAATTAATCAAGTTCCACAACAACAAATGCCGCAAGCTCAACAACAGCAACAAAACCAAGCAAGTCAAGCTCCGCAGCAAAGTCAACAACAAGCACCACAACCAACGCAGCAGCAACAATTTGGTGGACCTAGTAATTTCTAGGTTCTTTTTTTAATTTTTTTTAAGAGAAATATAAATTTTCTAAATCTTTAAAGTTGTTACTTTACTCATTCCGTGTTCATTCATAGAAATTCCGTAAAGTAAATCTGCTTCTGTTATAACACCATCATTGTGACTTATTACTATATATTGTGCAGCATCACAGTATCCTCGAATGAGGCTCGATAATTGTTCTGAGTTTTTCCTGTCAAGAGCAGCGTCTACTTCATCCATTATGTAAAAGCTTGCTGGTTCATATTCTTGTACTGCAAATAAGAATGCGAGTGCAGTCATTGTTTTTTCTCCACCTGATAAACTTCTTATGTCTAAGAATCTTTTTCCTGTGAGTCGTACTTTAATTTCTACGCCTCCTGCAAATGGATCGTTTTTGTCTTCTAAGACAATACTTGCTTCTCCTTTAACAAGTAGTGTTGAGAATAATCTTTGAAAGTTTTCTTGTAAGGCGTCAAATGTTTTCATGAAAAGATCTTTTTTCTTGCTGTCTATTTCATTCATCATGAGAAGAACGTCTGATCGTTCTTTTCGAAGCGTATCTTTTTTCTCTTGGAGTTGATGATATTCAGTTTCTACTTGTTCATAGATTTCTAATGCTCGCATGTTTACTGCACCGAGTTCTCCTGACAATCTTTCAAACGCTGAGAGTTCTCGTTTCATAATATCTATTTCTTTACTCACATATGGTTCTATGTCTTGATAATCTTTATTTTCTTCTGTTAGACCTGCAAGTTCTGCTTTATACCTTGCATTTTCTAATCCTAAAGCATTATTTTTTTGTTCTAATGCTCTTTGCGTTCCATTATGATTTGCAATTTTTAGTTCTGCTTTATTTACTAAGTCTGAAAGGTTTGATCTTTTTGTAAATAGTTCTTTAAATTGTGCATAGAATTTCGCTTCTTGTTTTTCTTTTACTATTAAATCTGCATCTTGTTTTTTTACGAGTTGTTGCAGATCTTTTCTCTCTATAAGGAATCCTTCAAGTTCTTTTTTATGTTGTTTTATGATTTCTAGTATTTTTCTATCTTCAGGACCTATAATTGTTTCCATTTCCATAATGGTATGTTTGAGTTCTCCTTCGAGTTGTATCATTTCTTGGGAGAGTTCCATTCTTTTTTCTTCGAAGGATTTTAGTTCTGCTAGTTTTGATGGGTTTCTTAAATCAGTTACTTTGTCTCTGAGTTGTTGTCTTTCAATTTTTAATTTTGCAAAAGTTTTGTTTTTATCACTTATTTTGTCTTGTATTCCATCAATTTCTTTTTCTAGTTCTTTATCGTTTGTTTTGAGTTTTTTCTTTTCGTCTGTATCTAATAATGCATCTGAACTATCGAGGTGTAAGTATTTTTCTGTTTTTATTATTTCTCCTTCAAGTTCTGCTTTTAATGCTCTTAATCTGTTTACAAATGATTCTGTATCTAGTAATTTTTGTTCTAATGTTGCGATAACTCCATCGTTATCCGCTACGTCTGCTGTGAGTTGTTCGATTTCTTTGAGAACTTCTTCTTGACCAAAGAGTCCTCCTTTTTGTTTTTGATGTCGGTATCCTCCTTGCATAGCACCGCTCATTTCCATGACGTCGCCGCTTTTGGTTACCATACGCGCTTTTCCGATACCTAATTTTCTTCCAACATCAACGCTGTCAATTACTAAGGTATTTCCAAAGACGTATTCAAAGACTTTTTTGAATTGTGATTTATATGATATAAGATCTATTGCTAGTCCATGTGCTCCCGGACTTTTTAGTTTTCGTAATTCTTCATTAATTACTGGTGATCTAATTTTATTCATAGGTAAGAATGTTGCGACTCCTAATTTTTTTTCTTTGAGAAATTTAATACATTTTGCTGCGACTGCATCACTTTCTACAACTACAGATTTTACTTTATTTCCTGCGGCAGTTTCTAAGGCTTGACTATATTCTTGTTGAACATTTCCTAGTTCTGCTATGGTTCCATAGATTCCGTTTTCTTTTTTTCGAAGTTCAAGAACGTGTTTGAGTGCTGTTCCGCCAGCCATTTGTTCGAGTATATTTGCTCGTCTTCCTTCTAACCGTGCAAGATCTTCTTGTTTGCTTATGTGCCTGCTTCTTGCGGTTGCTAGTTGTGCTGAGAGTTCTGACGTTTGTGATAATGTTTTGCTAAGTTCAAGCGTTGTTTTTTTGAATTCTTGTTTTCTATTTCTTAGTTGATCTAATTCTTTTTTGTGTTCTTCTTTCACTGACGCCATTTTGATTAATCTTTCGTCAATGGTTTGTAATTGTAATTCTATTTTGTCTTTGTCTCTGAAGAATCTTTGTTGTTCTTCTCGAAGACTATTCATAGATATTTGTAGTTCTTCTAGTTCTTTATCAATATCATCAATACGTACGTCCGCATCATTTTCTGCTTCAAGATTATGTTTTTTCTTAAATTGTGCAATCTTTTGTTCTATGTGTTCTTTGTCTTTCACTCGAATTTTTATTCTTTTTCCGAGGTCTACACGTCGATTTTCAAGGTTTCCTGTTTTTTCTTTGAGTTCTCCTCTACTTTCTTCTAATTCTGTTTGTCGAGATTTCAGTTTTACAAGTTCTGCGTCTATTGTTTGAAGTCTTTGTTTGTTAAGAGCAACACTTACTTTCATCTCCTCAATCATCTTGTGGATTTTTACTTGTTCTTTCTCTCCTTTCTCTTCGACTTCTTCGTTTATTCTTTTAATTTCTTCTTTTTTCTCAGTAATTTCTTTTCGTAAGTCGAGAATATTTTCTTCTAGAGAATTTATTTTATCAGTGTTTACTTTAATTTGAGTATCAAGTTTATCGGACTTGCCTTGTTTGTCTTTCATTGCAAGAACAATAAGTGTTTTTTTATTTTTTCTTCGTTTGTCTTCTAAATCTTTATATCTTTGTGCTTTGTCTCTATCTTTTTTTAGTTCTTTAAGGTATGAATTTCTTTCTGCAAGAATAATGTCTGCTTCGTTGAGTTTTTCTTCTACTCTGTTGAGTTCTCGAAGTGCTTTGTTTTTTTTGTCTTCATAAATATTGATTCCTGCTATTTCTTCAATAATTTGTCGACGTTCTACTGCGCTCATTTCTATGAGTCTAACAATATCTCCTTGTAAAATTATGTTATATCCATCTGGATTAATATGTGCCATTCCAAGCACGTCAAGAATTTGTGTTCGTGTTGTTGTTTTATCATTGAGCTTGTAGACTCCTTGCCCACTTGCTTTGATTAATCTTGTTACTTTTACTTCGTCTTCTTCAATAGTTAGAAATTCTTTGTCTTTGTTATCAAACCAAATTGATACTTCTCCTTCTTTTGATGGTTTTTTTGTTTTTCCACCGTTGTAAATAAGGTTTGAAGATTTTTCTACTCTCAGGCCTTTTGCACCTGCTTTTCCTAGAACGAAACAAAGTGCATCAAGTACATTTGATTTCCCGCTTCCGTTTGGACCTATAATACAATTAAAGTTATCGCCGAAGACTAGCTCTGTTTTTGTCGCAAAGGATTTGAACCCCTTCATCTCTAATCGTAAAACTTTTGTCAAAAAACAACCCTCACAGTTTAAAAAATGAAGGGAATTGGTTTATAAACCTTTCTGTTCAAAATAAGGGTGTTTTGGGCTATAACCCTTTAAATGTTAAGAATACAAAGCTTAATTCTTTTCTTTCAGGACTTTTTGAACGTTTGAAAAGTGTAATTTAGCAAAGCTAGGCATTTCTTTTTTTAGTTCCACAACTTTTTGCAGGGCTTCTCGTACATGCGTTGATCCTTTTGGTAGTATGAATCCTATTTGTGCTGAGAGTTGTCCTAGTTGCCTTAATCCATAGTATCTTGCTACAATACTCGCTGCTGCAACTACTACAAATTCTTGTTCTGCTTTAGGCATGTGGTATGTTCCAACAGTGCATCCTGGATATTCGTCAACTACATGTGGTATTGATTCTCCGTAACGCGCTTGTAATTCTTCACCTACAAGAGTATGTAGTTCATTAAGAAAGTCTGTACTAGACATTGTTTCGATTTTTTTATTGTATGCGTGCGGAGTAATTATTTGTACTGCGAACCGTTCTGGGAAGAGTGCTAATAATTCGTTTGCTAACAAAGCTATTTTTTCGTCTGTTAAGAGTTTTGAATCTCGCACCCCTATTTCTTTGAGTTGGTCTGCTTCTTTTTTTGTGAAGTACGCGCTACTTACAACGAGTCCTCCAAATGTATCTCCTTTTAGTGTCTCATCGCTTCCTATGAGTGCGTTTGCAGTCTTCAAATCCTCCAAGAAAGGTATCACCTGTTCTTTTTTTGCTCGTTTTTCTTTTGCTTTTGTAGTAATTCCTATTTTTGCAAGGATTCTTTCTACATAGTCTTCTTGTTCATGAGAAGTTTGTACAACAAGTTTTCCTGAGCTATAAAGAACGAGAACTATTTTATTTTTTTTGTATCTGAGAATTTCATATTGGCTTGCTGTTGGTGCTGTGGTAAATCCTTCTGCTGAAAGCTCTGCTATTTGCGCGATTTGTACATTGATAAATACTAATGTCATTCTATTCACCAAATTTAGATTATTGCTTGAATTAAATCAACTGCTAAGATTTTTACGTATCCTAAATAAGGTAGTCTTGCTAGTGCTTTTCCTCGAAGAGAAACGCTTGATACCGCAGTCTCATCTAAGCAATAAGAAGAATTCATATTTTCTGCGTAACAGATTCCTTTTATTTGCAGAGTGTTATGATCTCCTTTTGTTTCATAATAAGGTATACCATCTTTTTCATAGACTCGTACCACTCTGTGAATGATTGGGTAAGGTCTATCTGCATCAAAGACAATAGTATCTCCAACTTCCACATCGTCAGGGTTTGCCCTCGTTAAAACAATCACATCCCCTCGTTGAAAGCCATTATGTAATGGAAAGTTTTGAAATTCTTCTTTGGTTATAGTAAACTGCTCATACCATTCGCTTTGTTGACAAGGCCTCGAGTTTTCACAAACACTATATGTTGCCCACCAATGATCAAAACTCCCATCATGATCCATACTTTCAGAAACTACTGCAACTATTGGAAGTCCTGTTCCTAACATTAAGCCAAGAAGAGGATATACTATAAATTTTATAATTACGAATGCAACGACTATATTTGCGACCCAGCTAAGTGGTGAGTTATCATACCATAAAAAATACCATAAAGCGCCCAAAAAGCCTTTTTGTTTTAATCGGCGTTTTCGTTCTTGTAGATGTACATGCTTGGCTCGTTTGTGCATACTATATAAATTTGGCTTGACTTTAAAAAGGTTTAGGAGAGTTAATTCTTTTTAGCCCATATCTTCCTCCTGTAGAGTTTCAAAAGGAGCATTTATAAGGTTTTGAGGGTTTTTCATTTTTATGGGAAAACGATTTTGTCCAAAATGCGGTATAAATATTGAGTCAGGTACTTTTTGTGAGTCTTGTCAAAAAAAAGATATTTCTTATGAAACGCCACTCATTCAAGTTTCGGAATTCCAAAGAACATTCCATAAGGGTTCTTGGCATTTATTTAATGATCTTGATCAACTTATTAAAAAACGTGTTTGCGAAGCCTTAGGTAAAAAAATCGACATTACTGTTGAACCATACGAGTTTATTTTTCAAGCTAAAGAAAAAATCGATGTTATAGCTCGAGCAGTTATTGAGGGTAAAGAGATTGAATTACCTGTTCGCCTTTCTTATAGACAGTGCGATTATGGTCAAAAAAGTAAAACTCAATATTTTGAAGGTATTTTGCAGTTAAGAAATGCAACAAAGGATGTTCAAGATTTTATTGGAAGAGAGTTGAAGAAAGTTTCTAAAAAAGGTTCTTTCATTACAAAAACTGTTGAAACAAAAAAAGGCGTTGATTTATACTTTACTGAAAAAAATCATATGAAATTAATTGCTCAAAAAGTAAATATTCGTTTTGGAGGAATTATTAAAATTAATCCTCAATTGTTTAGTTTCAGTCATTTAGAGTCTAAAAATTTGTATCGTTTGAATATTCTTGTTGAACTTCCTGAATTTACTGTCGGAGATATTATTTCATACATTCATACAGGAACAAGAAATAGAGATGGAAAACTCCATTATGTTAAGATTGAGAAAATGGGCAAGCTTCTTCAGGCAACAGATATTATGTTGGCAAAACACGTTGCTTTAGAAATGCGTTATGCTTCAGAACAAACCAAGCTTACAAAACAAAAAAGTAGTATTGCAAGTACAAAACCCGAACTGATGATTATTAACCCTGAAACCTTTCAATCTGAAAGAGTTGCTAACATCAAAGGGTTGAATAGAACCTACGAAGTTGAAGATATAGTTTTAGTTGTTTTTACCAACCAAGGCTGGTGTATTCTCGAATCATAAAAATTCGCTAAAAGTGAATTTTATGATACCAAAAATTTCGACCTGAAAATCAAGGTATTAAAACTCCACAAAGAAAAATCTCTGTCAAAATTTTTCAGTATAAAGCTCTTAAAAGGCGATTACAAGCAGTTTTTCACTCCGAATATTTGTACGTAGAAAGTCAGGTTTGAGTTGTTCTTAAGTTTTGAAAGATGTTTTGTCCTTGTAGTTTCCATGTGTGTATTACCGACATTACTATGTCTATCCATCTTTTTCCTTTCCAGTTTCTGATACATCCTCTTGTTTTGCGCAGCAAAACGATTGATCGTATTTCTCGCTCGGCGTGATTGTTGTGGAGTGGGACTCCTTTGTAGTATAGTGCTGTAAACCAATCTTCTCCGCCGTTTTTTATGAGTGTTCCTATTTTTTTTGCTCCTTTTATGGTATGTAAACAAGTAAGGATGTCTTTTAAATCATTTTTTGCTTTGAGGATTTTTTGTTTATTTGGCGGTCCAATATTAAGAATTTTTAATTCTTGATAAAGAATTAGCAATCTTTGAAATTGATTATCAATTTCTTTATCGTTTTTTGCTAATTCTTTGAAATCTCTTATTAGGTGTGCCCAGCATCTTTGTTTGTGCGAATAGTAGTTGTATCCTCCGTATCCATCGACCACTAGCACCCCTTTAAAATTTCTTATTAATTTTTTGAAATGATTGTTGCGCACCTTTTTTTAATATTTTTTTAAATTTAATTCTTATACTGTTTTTTTAATCTTTCAGAATTTTTGATTCTATTTACAATTTATTTTATGTTATTTTTAGAATTATTTATTTTTGATGGTTAATTATGTGTGCTTAGAAAAATAATTCCAATTAGATATTAATTCTAATTGGACAAATAAAATAATTGTTAAATGTTTATTCGTTGCCCCATTCTTTTTGAGCATCAGTACATCTTTGTACACATCCTGAATCCCAACCTGTACAACATCTTGCACACTCACTTGCTGGTGGTCTTGTACAACTAACATCAAACATTAAATTTTGATTTGATCCTATAGTTGTAGTTCTTGATGAAAATGCTTGTCCTGCGGTGTTATCGCTTGGGTTTATCATGTTATTTGGTGTGTTTCCATTTCCATTGATTAGTATTACCATTGCAACTATTGCAACTATTGCAACTAGGGAAATATATACTAAATTAGTATTTTTATTTGTTTCAGTCATATTGTTAACCTCTATTTTCTATTTATTTTTTTAAATATTTATAAATTGTTCTATTTCTTGGGCTGCGGGACAAAAGTCTTGAATTAGTCTTCCAATATTAGAACATATGTTCTTTTGTCAATGTATTTTTTTGGAATGTTTATTCTTGCTGATGTTCCAAATGGTTTTACTGTTCTTTCGATGGGTTCATATACTTTTCGGTTTTTAGGCTCTGTCCAGAAAGGTATAAAAAGGTATACTGACAAGAAATAGTTATGTATCAAACAACAATTTCGAGTCAGTATGAAGTTAAGTTACACGCTCAAATTATTAAAGTTTTTCATACGAGTGGCATGAAATTACATGATAATCAACTTGGCAGTAAGGTTTATTCTAATTATCAGCGTATCGTGCTTAGAAAGTTCACCGCAGAACTTATCGAAAGTAAATGGCCAAGATGGCTTGGACTAAAAGAACTTCCAAGCAAAAGCGTTCTTCACAACTGGTTAGCTAAATGGAATCTTTCTTGTTTAAGAAATATTCTTAGCAACATTGTTGCTAAAATAAAGCTAAGTTTAATGGCTATCGACGCAACAGGTTTTGATAGTTTTAATCGTAGTAGACACTACGAAAAAAGATTAAGAGATTTTGGTGTGAATAACATCAAAATGCCCTTTGCTAAAGCAGATCCGCTCATGGATACAGTAAATAAGTTAGTATATGATTTTGTTCTACGAACAAAACCACGACACGATGTCTTAGGTGCAAAAACCATGGTTTCTCGATTAAAACACCAAGGTATTTTAATACTGGCAGATAAAGGATATGATTCTGAACCATTGCATGAGTTAGTTGCTAAAAAAGGCAACTTAATGTATGCACCAGTAAGAAATTTTCATGTCAAAAAACCCGGTGGGAAACATCGAAAACGATGTTCGCAAGGAAATGAACAATACCCACAAAGAAATATTGTAGAAAGCATAAACTTTAGCTTGAAAAGCAGATTTAGAAGTTTACGAAGCAAACTACACTACATGAAAAAAAGAGAATTTGCATGGCAAATAATAACTTACAACTTAGAAAAGCTAAGTCAAAATAGTAAATCTTTACTTTATGTGCTCTGGCGAGCAATCATTCTGGACAGAGCCGGATATTCGAAAGGTTTAAATACTGGACTTTGTTGATTGATTTTAGTATTATTAGTGAAGAATGCCTCTTCATTCAAGACGAGGACTATGATTATCTCGGGGTTATTATCATGATAGACGATGAAAAAAAATTTTCTAAACAACTCATAAACAAAACAGTGGTCTCTAAAACCGGTAAACGGTTCGGAGAAGTAGGAGACATTATTTTCGAAACATCTTCAGGGGAACTTATTCATATTGTTCTTAGAGAACCTACGATGTATACTAAAAAACTCGAACTTGAAAAAACTAAAGAAGGAGAACCTCTCATTCCGTTCTCTGCAGTTATTGCAATTGGTGATTTCTTAGTAGTTGCTGAGGAAGACATTATTTAATGTCTGACGAAGCAACCCAGTGAATTTCTTTTTAGAAATTCTAACGTGGTTGCTGAGGAAGATATCATATGGATGTCTTTAATTTCTTTCTTTTTCTCATATTTTTCTTTATTCTAACAATATATTCTTTTATATGAAATTCTAAGAAAAAATAAACATATCCGCCACAAATAATATAAACGAGTTCTCTCTTCAAATAGTATG
>CAZFEG010000019.1:0-12319 GCA_964517565.1 uncultured Methanosarcinales archaeon | reverse complement strand
TATTCAACATCAACTTGCCTGTGCGCATCAAAACCTTGATAGTATTCTACGTTTTGACGAACGTTTTGATATTTATGCAAATGAAGTAACTGCGCTATCCACACTTCGAACTTCGTCCCATTGACTTGTCTTGTTGTTAACACAATCTTCACCAAAAAAATAATTAGTTTCCCCACAATTCTTTTTTGAGGTCTTTTGCCTTATCAACAGCATTATAGAATTCATCAGTGAGTTTATCTTTGAGTGATTCATTTTTTCCTTGAGCAGCAACAGGTGTTCGCATAGGAAAATTATTTCCAAACGATTCACCCACTAAAAGCGTTGCTCCAGTAATTTGATGATCACGAGAACCCATATACAATTCATTTCCAAATTGTCGAATATCATACGTTTTATCCATAGTAGTCCAATGAAGATAAGTTTTATCCCCAACTTGTTCTACTTGAATAGGATCATTGTTTGAAGACTGAAGCCCATTGTTCTCACCATAATTATAGGCAAGAACCATGCCCGCAAGAACTGCTGCTGTCAAAAACATATTTTTTAACATTTTTCGTCCTCCAACGTGCGCACTAATCCACATTGTAAGTCGCCGTTGTATCTGCAGTTAGCAAATAATCTAAGGTTTCTTCAACAGTTAGGGATTTTGCTCCTTTGAAATTATGATCTGCATTTCCAATAAACACATCGCCACCAATTTCTTTAATTGCATAACTTTTATCAAGAGATTTTGCATTAAGCATATCGCCTTGTTCTGTTTGCGTTATTGAATAATTACTTGATGCACAATCATCCTTACCATACTCATAACCTGCATAAGCCGAAGCTACAGCAATACTTAAACCTACAACTATATTTGTTAATGTACCCATTTTTTATTCCTCCAGAGAAGAGTTCTCAATGTTTTTTTGAGATATACTCGCTCCTAACACATTCATTATTTCTAACAAACGTAATAGAAGATACTTGAAAGAAGTGATATAAACCGGCGCAGTAGTAAAACATACAACCCGTTTAGAATAAAACAATTTATAAAGAAGATGATAGAATAATCACTGTGAAAGCAATTACTAAGGCAAAAAAACAAATCGAAGAATTTATCACATCAGTCTCGGAGGAGTTTAGAAAAGACAATATCGCATCTCAATCGGCAGCCTTAAGTTTTTACTCAATATTCTCAATTATACCAATATTTATTTTATTTATGTTTATAGGACGCGTCTTATTCAAAAGATTAATCCTTGAAATAGCCTTGTTTGAAAATATAAAAATTTTCCTTGGCGCGCCTGCAATGGAAATGATAGAACGTATTGTTAATGACCTTGTAAACACCAATCAAAATATTATTGTTTGGATTGTCGCGATTGTAATAATCATTTATAGCTCAACAAAAGCATTTTATTTTCTACAAAGAAGTATGAACCGCATATGGAACGTAAATATAGAAAAAAAATGGTTTCTCGAAGAAATCCATAAAAGAGTCTTTTCACTACTACTTATTATCATTCTAGGAATACTTATTATAAGCGTCATGATAATCAATATCATCATTGCAAAACTAAGTACACTTCTAGAACAACTCTCCATAACAATACCAACAATGTTTTACGGAGTATACTTTCTTATAGGAACAAGTCTCTTAATTATTATAATTGCAGCAATATACAAATACCTCCCTAATGTGAAACTAGCATGGGCTGATGTCTGGATGGGCGCACTATTTACAACAATTATTTTTTGGATAGGATATCTTCTTATCGGACTTTTTATCAGTACAAGCACAATAGGATCAATTTATGGTACGGTAAGTTCGCTCCTTATCTTTCTCTTATGGGTCTACTATCTCGCTCAAGCATTTTACATAGGCGTAGAAATATGTAAAGTTCGAAGAAATAAAAATCAAATAGAAAAAACCATAAAAACAAAGAAAAAACATAAAAAAACGACATAAAGCTTATAAACAGAGTATTATTTGAAAAGGATACAGAATGACAGCAGAAAATCTACATATGGGTCTCATTATGGATGGGAATCGCAGATATGCAAAACGATTAGCACTTCAGCCATGGAAAGGCCATGATCATGGAGCACAAATAGTTGAAGGAATTCTTGATTGGTGTAAAAATAATAATATTAAAGAAATTAGTCTTTATACTATATCCATTCAAAACTTGCAACGACCAAAAATTGAAATTGATTATCTTATGGAAATCTTTAGAAAAGAATTTCAACACTTCAAAGATGAAAAGAGCAAAGTAAAAGAAAACAAACTACGAATTCGATTTCTTGGACGAAAGGAACTTTTCCCAGAAGATATACAAAAACTTATTGCAGAAATTGAAGAAGATACCAAAGATTACACAGGTTACAAACTAAATTTTTGTTTTGGGTATGGTGGTCAAGAAGAAATAATAGATGCATTCAAAGAAATAAGTAAAGAAATAAAAAAAGGAACAATCTCTTCGGAAAATATCAACACAGAACTTGTTGACAAACATTTATACAACGCATCAAAACCAGATTTTATTATCAGAACAAGTGGCGAACATCGAACAAGTAATTTCTTACTTTGGCAAAGCACATACAGCGAATGGATTTTTGTTGACAAACTATTCCCTGAAATGAAAGATGAAGATTTTGACAAAGCACTCTTAGAATTTAATAATCGAAAACGTCGATTTGGAAAATAAAAATAAATTACGAACAGTAATTAATTCTAGAAATATATTATCTACTTGTTTTCACACCAATTCTATTACAATATTTTATAATTGGGCATTTTGAACAATGTGGAGAAACAGGTGCGCAAAGGTGTTGACCAAAAGCAACAAGAATAGTGTTGTAAGATATCCAGTACTTTTTTGGAAGTTTTTTCCGTAAAATCATTTCACTTTCATATGGGGTCTTTGTTTTTAAATATCCAAGACGATTAGAAATTCTATGAACATGAATATCAACACAAATCGCAGGCTTTGCAAATGCAATAGCGACAACGAGATTAGCCGTCTTACGACCAACACCAGGAAGCTTAATTAATTCATCAATTGTATGAGGGATTATTCCAGCAAACTGTTCGTTTAATTCATCAGGTAAAGCTTTTAGATACTTAGCTTTATTCTTATAAAAACCTACAGGGTAAATAAGTTCTTCAATTTTCTTAACAGAAAGTTTTTGTAAGTCACTTGGCAAATGAACTACTTTGAATAATTTCTTAATCGCAAAAACAGTTGTTTGATCTTTTGTACGTGCAGAAAGAATTGTTGTAACCAAAACTTTGAATGGGTCCTTTGTTTGTGCTTCTACAAGTTCAACAACAGGGACAGGAAGATTCTTAGTATAAGACTTAAGTGTAGAATATACCTTATCTATGGGAACAGATTTCATGGTTCTTCAGTAGAGTTTGTAAAATGAGCAAGACAACGAGTTTTGCTATAATATAAAATTAATTCTTCATTAGGGCAATCAATGAGTAAGTCTTCTTCAGGCAATATCCAACATATTTCGATATTTTCTTCTACGATTGCTTGTTGTTCAAAATCTTTTAGAGCAATTTCTTGTTCAGTAAAATCTCCGCAACAATACCTATTTATTTCACAAAAGTTTTTGTTTAAGTTTTCAAAAACGCCACCTGGAGATGTAAGATTTAAATCTGTTGGTTCTTCTTCAACAGCTGTGTGACGCGAACCAACATTTTGTTCTTGAAGATGCTCATAAGCATAACCTCGACCATCATAACAACCAGTAAGCAGAATGAGAAGTGCGAGTAAGATAATTATTGTAAAAAATGTCCTCATACTAACTAATTTAGAGAAGCCTCTTTTTAAACATTTTTATTTAGGCAGAGGAAGAAGAATAAAAAAACTCTCCAAGAACACACAGCTCCTAGTTTCAGAGGCATAGGTGCGGGATTCCTATAATTAGGCACAATATCTGGTGCGGAAATATGTATACTAAGATATATAATTAGCGAAAGGTTTATATATTCATTCTATTTAAATAATGATACCATGATGGAGCAAGCAAGCTTACAGGAATTTAGAGCAACACAGGATTTACAAAATTGCGGCTTTACACCAGAATCAATTAATGCAATCCGAGCAACAACAGTAATAACTAGAGATGGAACACAACACGTCGTTCCACAAGCTCAAGAACACCTCAACCAAGGTAGAAAAGAGCATACAGAGGCAAGAGAAATGGAAGCAGCAAGTATGAACATAGAAGTAGAATTTGCAAATCAACAAAGAATGTTCTCAAGATTTAAACAATTCACAGACAGCAAAATAATGAATCTGGAATCAAATCTGACAACAGCAATCACACAAATAAAAGAAATGCAACAAACAATGCTCACACTAAAAAGTAATCAAATGGCACAACATACTGCAACTATGCCTGCAAAAGAAGGACGAGCGCCTGTAACAAATATGATTGACAGAAATAAAGTTGCACCGTCAGAAGTGCAAGTTGAAAGTATATTTTACTGTGGACAACGATAAAACGTTGACCCAATTTTTCTTTTTTTAATTAAACTATTATAACACAAACTAAATCTTAAATCGATTTATAGAAACAAAATCTTTTTTAGCAGTAAATTCATAATCACAATCATCCTTTAAATCAGCAATCTTAGTAATGAGTTCAGGCAAAAGAACACGCGAACCTCTAAAATCAACACTAGTAATAAGCGATTGATCTTTATCAATACGTTCAAGTTGAGAAAGAATTTTATCAGCTTTTGCAACATGTTGTTTAGAACTTTTCGAAGAACTTTTATCAAAAAGATATTTTGCGATTTTATCAGCAACATCAATACCAGTACATTCAGTAATTCCTTGCAAACCAGGACTAATATTAATTTCTAAAACAACAGGACCTTTATGACCCATTAAAATATCAACACCACAAATTTCTGCCTCGGTTGCTTTTGCTGCATGAATAGCAATACGCTTAGTTTCATCATCAAGCTCAATAGCTTCACCTGTAGCGCCAGCATGAATATTTGCACGTTTTTCTTTCAAGTTTGCTTTTCGTTGAAATGCTGCGACAACCTCATCACCAACAACAAAAGCACGAATATCAGTTCCACCAGTTTCAACATACTCTTGAATAATAAATGGTTGACGAAGTGAAGAGAGTGCATCAAGAATAGAGGAAGCAGAAGCAAAACTTTCCGCAAACAAAACACCTTTTCCTTGAGTACCTTGCGGAAACTTCATAATAATAGGATAATTTAATCGCTCAAGAACATTACGAGCAGCCTCAACAGTTGAAGCCATATAAGTAGTAGGCATAGCAATATTATTTCTTTGCAATTCAAGCTGAGTAAGAAGTTTATCATGAGCAACAGTGAAAGCACGGTCACCAATAGGCATATACGTAGTATCTCCAATTAATAAAGTAAGAGACTTCAAAATATTAGCATAGCGAAATGAACCCTTCACAAAAACACAATCATATTCTTTGATAGGTTTTCCCTCATACAAAATTTCTGCTTTCTTCCCACTGAAATTAATTTCAACATATTTTATATTAATATGATCAACAACATCGAAATATTTTTTCATAGCCGTAACAGTCCATTTGCTTGAAAGACTCCCCAAACTCACAACAGCAGCTTTCATTCATGCACACTCCTACGAATTTTTTTATTTGGATCAATAAGAAACCCCTTACGTAAAATATTCCTACCAACTAAAACAGGAAAACGCAAATGAGTTCTATCAGCAATAGTAAACGTTGCAGTAATTTCTTTACCAGCAATAGAAATAGTCATATCAACAAGTTTTCTTGTCTCGTAACCATGCGCATTACGGATTCTTTTCTCGCCAAGAATAGGGCCGAGACCAAGTTTCTTTGCTAAAGCGGAATCAATAGAACTTTTTGTTGCGCCACTATCAATACGAGCGCGAACAGATTCTTTATGACGTTTAGAGATACAAATAATAGGTTCAATGAAACCAATAATAGAACGATCCTTGAATTTATTCTCCCCAATAGATGTCATCAGCTTGAGTAAGAATAAACTGTTTATAAAGGCTTTGGAAAAGAGTTTTAAAAGAGAAGAATAAAAAAGAATGCATGGAATTTTTAGCACACATGTTTTCAGGAAGTTTCGCATTATATCTCATGCGTTTAATTAGTCCAACAAGCTACGAAAAAACAGTTTTATGGGTTGTACTAGCCATGTTTTTTGCAAGTATGCCAGATATTGATGGATTTTTTGGAGGAACACTTGCAGACCACCACAAATCACCGCTCCATAAACCAATATTCTGGGTAGGGCTAGGTGCAATAGGATATATTCTTAGCATAGGATACGGCTTATTTCCAAGCGCATACATCACAATCATTATGATCTGTGTAGGAATTCATTTAATTACAGACACAATAACTGCAAGAACAACAGGAATTGCATGGCTTTACCCAATCATCAAAAAAGAATATAGCCTATACACTATGGACCCCTCAAAAGGAAATTTTAACATATTTGCAATTAGAGGAAAAGCTTTTCGAGAATATAGAAAATTCTACTTCCAAAATGAAGGACTCGTTATTTTTGAATATAGTATTTTTCTTTTGGGCGTCTTGACACTTATTCTTTGAAGAACTAAGAAAAATATTTCTATAAGAAAAGTGCAAAGTTAAAACAGAACTAGATTCCAAAAAAAACAACACAAAAAAAGAAAAAAAGAGACTTACAATACAGTCAAGTCATCAGCCTTTACAGACTTTCGACCATCTTCAATTGCATGACGACAAACATCTTCCATGTTTAATAAAAACTGGCGAGTATTCTTTCCAGATTTATCATACACTTTCTTAACCAAATCATCAGTAATAAGTTTTACATCAGTATCAAGTCGACTCTTAATAAGTTCAACAGCTTCAGATGGTTTAAGTGTTTGCAGAGTAAGAATGTTTTTACCAATAAGCTTCTTAATTTGCTGACTAAGTTTAGACTCATCAAGAGATTTATCAATAAAAAGTACAGACTTAAAATAACCGTCTTTGAAATATTTTTCAATTTGCTCACAATCAGAATTATTGATTTTAGCAGTTTCATCAACAATAAGAATAGCATTCTTTGCTTTCATTCCAAATAGTTTCTTCAAACCTTTACTTGCACCCTTAAGAACTTTTGAATAATCAAATGCTCTATCAGAACGATTCCGACTAATGTAAATTACTTTAAATTTACCAGAAAACTCATTAATAAGAAATTTTAAAATAGTAGTTTTTCCCTGACCAAAATTTCCTTGTAAAAAGTACATTTTATTTTCGCTTAGTTTTTTGATAAGCGTGTCTATTTCACGGTCATACCCAATTACTTCATCATCGAAGAAACCTGGTTTGATTGTGAAAGGATTAAACGCATACCCAAGAGTTTCATACCAAAGATCAATTTTTTTACGCATTTGCTTCACCTGTTTCATCAATTTCATCAACTGAATTTTCAAATTCAGCTTTGCATTCAGGACAAGCTACATCTGTTGGTTTTACAATCGCACCACAATTACCACAAAAGATGTCATAATTTGGACAACGATAATATTCACCAACTTTCATAAGCTTATTTCCTTTTTTATCAGTCATACTCTCAAGATCAGAAACAATTTCTGCACCAAGAGCTAAATCGAATTCTTCTTCATCATCAGAATCGAGTTTGTCATTAAGAACGTCAAGATGCTTTGTGACAATAACATCATCTTCTTCAAAATGCATTTCTTCAAAGACTCTATGTAAATTAATGAGAAACATACGAGGGTTCTTATTTGATTTTTCAAAAACTTTTTTGATTAGTTTCTTTTCGATAAGAGGTTCTTCTTCATCAGCGTTTTCATCAAGTCTTGACAAAGCTAATGAAACAGCTTGTTCAGGTGAAAGAATATCAAGTGCAATAATTCTTTTTCCAATTCTACTCAAAAGACTTTCAGGAAACTTTGCTTTTTTGAAATCAACACCTGCAAATACAACTGAGCGTAAAAAACCTTGATCATAAAAATATTTAATTCGCTCAATATTTACTAAAGAAAGTTCAGTAACATTATCAAATAATAGAATCATATCTTTTGGAAGTTTACTAAACATACCAGAAGTTTTTTTTCGAAGAAGATCTTCGATGTTAAGATTCTTTTTTAGTTTTGCAGCGTTAATATAAATTATTTTTCCACGAAAATTATCAATAATTGTTCGTAATAATTTAGTTTTACCAGAACCTCTTTCACCTTCTAAAAAAACGAAAGAACCAGAAGTAATGTAATATAACGCGTCTTTAAGTTGTGTTTCCTGTGCGATAAGATCGCCAGATTCCTTTAAAGGATTAATTAGAAAGGGATTTTCGTAATAACCTAATTTTTTATACCATACATCCATATAAATCACCAAAACATGCCTTCTTCACTGGTTACGAGAGAGATATATAAATCTTTTGCTTCTCGATAGTGAAAACGCATAGTTTTTACTTGTAAATGTTAATCATACACTAATAGATTGTGTAAGTACTTAAACTAAAAAGAAAAAAGAAAAAAATAAAGCTTATTCAGCTGTTTTTGGTTTTGTTTTAAGATCTTCTTCAAACCACTCAGACTTACCAAGACCTGGTTGACGCATAGTCAAACCAATCTTAGGGTTTGTGATATCTTTGAAAGAGACAGCAACAATTCTACCAAAACATTTATCGCCAACTTTGAGTGCGCGATTTGATTCCTTACCTTGCAAAGATTTCTCTTTACTAAAAGAAACAAAATCATTCATTGTTTGACCAATGTGAACCATACCTTCAACAGGACCAAGACTTAAGAAAGCACCAAAATCAGTGATGTCTTTAATCTTACCAGGAATAACTTCTTGGAGTTCAGGAGTGTATACTAAAAGCTCGAAGGTTGCTTTATAGAAAGCAGCACCATCGCCAGGAATAATAATTCCGTCTTCAACAATGTCTAACTTAATTACGTCAATAACATAACCAAGTTCTTTTGAAATATAACCAGAAAATCGTTCTTTAACTTGACCAATAACTGCCAAATCTAATTCTTTTGAGAATTCCGCAGGGGGAACTCGAATATAATCTTTTACTTGTACCGCATAAAACATTTTTGCCTCCTTTAAACAGATATACTGTTTAAGATTCACACAACGCGAAAAGAAATGCATGTCTGAACCTTTATTTTTATTTACTTCAAGAATTGGAATGACTTTCCTTGACCTAAAGTAATTACTTTTTCGCCCTTTGCAACAATTCGTTTTTGTAAATGCTTATCCAAGGTAACAATATATACACCCTCTTTAGCTTGAGCAACGAGCTGATCATCCACTAAGGACTCCTTAGAGGAAGTCAAGAGGCTTTTTAAGCCTTTTTGTTTAGCCAAAATAAAACCTAACTTAGCGTTAAACTTATCCTTACCCTTAGATTTTGTTGTCCCATCAGCAATAGCCTTAAGTTCTCTGAATGATTGATCCATAATACAGACTTGAAAGGGTTCTTGGAGAAGAGAATCTAAAGCAGTAAAGACATCAAAACCACGAGATCCAGGCAGAAGAAGGATATTCGTATCAAGAATGATTTTAACTTTCTTTTTGCCGAAAAGTTTCTCAGGAAGTGAAGACATGTAAATAGTACAAAAACAAGTGAGATTTAAATATTTGCATTTATAAAATAAACAACCTGAATGAAACCAAAAAACGGGCTTGTTGCAAAACGAAGACAAATATATATTGGAGCACAGCCATATTATTTTTTACAAGGTAAAAAATTGGCCTCCCTCGGCGCCAATATACACATTTAAGTATTTTGCAACAAGCCCCAAAAAACAAATAGTTTAAAAGCGAAGCAGAATTATCCAGGAATAAGGCAAAAATCCTTCAAAAACAAGAGTGAAGGATAGTACAAAATAAATTCATACGGTGAAAATACATGGCAATCAAAAAAGGAGATTTTATTGAACTCAATTACACAGGAAAATTAGCAGAAACAAAAGACGTCTTTGACACAACAGTAGAAGAAGTTGCAAAAAAAGAAGAAATACACGGTAAAAACGCAAAATACGGACCAGTAGTCATAGCGCTTGGGGAAGGACAACTTCTCAAAGGATTAGATACTGAGTTAGTTGGAAAAGAAATTGGAAAATACACCATATTCATTGAAGACATCAACGGATTTGGTAAAAAAGATGCTAAACTTCTAAAACTTGTTCCAACAAGAGTATTCACAAAAGAAAATATACGACCATATGTTGGCCTACAAGTAAATGTAGATGATAAAATGGGAATTGTCAGAAGTGCAAGCGGTGGACGAATTATAGTAGACTTCAATAATCCTCTTGCAAGTAAAGACTTAGAATATGATGTTGAAATTTTAAGAATAGTAACTGACAAAAAAGAACAATTAGAATCATTCTTTAAAATGATTGGAATTCCATTTGAAAAAATAGAAGCAAACGAAAAGGAAGCAACAATTTTTACAAAAGGAATGTTACCAACAGAACTCACAGCACCACTCGTTGAAGATATGAAAAGACTTACAGGAATTATAACAATATCTTTTGAAAGTGGAATAAAACCAAAAACCGAACCTGCAGAAACAAAAAAAACAGAAGAGAAAATAGTGAAACCAGTAGAAGAAAAAAACTAAAAATTTAATGAGGTAAAAAATGGCTGATAAAGAAACAAAAGAAACAATGGCAATACTAGGACTCATCTTTGCAATAATATTCCCACCAATAGGGCTTGTTCTTTCAATAATTGCAATGAACATGAACAAAAAAGGAGATGCAAAAAGAGGACTTGCAAAAGCAGGACTTATTGTAAGCATTATTTTAATAGCATTACCACTACTAGGACTCATCATCGGAGCAATAGCATATTTTGGTGTGCTTAACACAACAAGTATGATACCTCCAGTTCCAGCTTAGAAATATATATTTCTAAGTAATTTCTTTTCTTTTTTTATAACATTAACAAACAAAAATACAAGCAAAATAATTGTTCACATTACTAAGGAGATGTTACTACATGGACTCAGAAGAAACAAACATACCGAGAAAATACAAACCTGAAGAGCTAGAAGTTAAATGGCAAAATTTTTGGGAAGAAAAAGAAACATACAAATTTGACAGAAAAGACGTAGTAAAAGAAATATTCTCTATAGACACCCCGCCACCAACAGTTTCTGGAAAGATGCATTTAGGTCACGCGTTTGGCAACACACAACAAGATTTTATAGCACGGTATAAACGAATGCAAGGATTCAACGTTCTTCAACCCTTTGGAACAGACGACAATGGCTTGCCAACAAAACTACTCATTGAAAAAATGAAGAAAGTTCGAGCGAAAGATATAGGACGAGACGCATTTAGAAAACTCTGTTTAGAAACACTTGAAAAAGAACTTAAACCAGAATACACAGAAGACTGGAAACGACTAGGAATCAGTTGCGATTTCTCAGTAACGTATTCGACAATAGATCCTCACGTACGAAAAATTTCACAAAGTTCATTTATTGATCTCTATAACGAAGGAAGAGAATACCGTGCAGAAGCTGCAGGAATGTTCTGTCCAAAATGCCAAACAGCGATTTCTCAAGTAGAACTTGAAGATGAAGAAAGAAAATCATACTTTAACGACATCATATTCACAACAACAGACGCAGAAGGTAAAAAAGAAAATCTTATTGTTGCAACAACAAGACCAGAACTTCTTCCAGCGTGTGTTGCAGTATTTTATAATCCAACTGACAAAAGATATCAACATCTTAAAGGGAAAAAAGCAAAAGTTCCACTCTTTGATATTGAAGTACCAATTCTAGAAGACAAGAAAGCAGAACCAGAAAAAGGAACAGGACTGGTAATGTGTTGTACATTTGGTGATCAAACAGATATGGAATGGCAAAAAATGCATCAACTTCCAATTAAAGAAGCAATAGGAGCTCATGGTCGTATGACTGCACTTGCAGAAAAATACGAAGGAATGAAAATTGAAGATTCAAGAAAAGAAATTATTGCAGATATGAAAGAAGCAGAACTTCTCATAGGACAAAAAGAAATAGTCCACGCAGTAAATGTTCATGAACGATGCGGAACACCAATAGAATTTATTCATTCAAAACAATGGTTCATAAAATATTTAGACCTCAAAGAAGATATGTTAAAATGGGGAGAAGAACTCGTTTGGCATCCTAAATTTATGAAAAACAGATATGATAATTGGGTAAAAGGTTTAAGTTGGGACTGGTGTATATCAAGACAATTACCATTTGGAATTTCATTTCCTGTATGGTACTGCAAAGACTGTGATGAAATAATCATTGCAAGAAAAGAAG
>CAZFEG010000018.1:10347-12630 GCA_964517565.1 uncultured Methanosarcinales archaeon | reverse complement strand
AAATAATAATTTCTGAGCATGCCAAAGACTACAAGTCTTTGTGCACGAAGAAAGAATACGTCTTTCTTGTACAAGAATTGTAAAAACAATTCTTTGTACCAAAAATTTCGATAGAGATTTTTTAGTATAAGATGCAATCATAATTTGAGTCTATTAATCACGCTCTTAAGAAATATAAAAAGTATGGTTTATGATTTAATGATCATTTTGATGAATTTATAATAGTATTTTTAAAACGCTAAAAACCTACAGGTTTTTAAGCATATAAACACCAATAGGTGATATAAAATGACAAATGAAAACAAAATAGTAATACACACTATTAAAGAAATGCGTGAATCCACGCAAAGTGGCCTAACATATGAATTATCTGCTCAAGTAGCTGATATTTACAGAATGAAAGAAGGTCTTACGCTTATTACAATTACAGATGGTTCTGAAGAATTTAAGTTATCTGCATTCGTCCCTGGTGGCGTTGCATTTCCTGAAGTTGCTAAAGGAACTATCGCAACATTTCTCTTTAGGAGAAAACATCACGAAGGTACTTTACAAGGTGCTTTGCAGGATGTAAAAGAAGCTTCAAACGACGAACAACAAATGATTCGTGATAGAATTAACTCTTCCGCTCAAGAAAAGTATACTCCTGTTCAGTCAGGTCTTGATACGCATTTTCTTGTTAAACCTTTACAAGATAGAATGGTTCTTGCAGCTACACTTATTCGTAAAGCTATTTATGAAAAGAGACCAATAATTATTTCTCATCATGCTGATTGTGATGGTTTTAGTGCTGCACTTCAAGTTGAAGTCGCAATTAAAAGTATTATCAATCAAGTTCATAGAGACTTGCGTTATTTACCAACATACTATTCTCGTAACCCTTCAAGAACTCCGTTCTATGATGTTACTGATGTGACTAAAGATATTGGTTTTTTTCAGATAAGTCAAGAAAAGAACAATGTTTCTTCACCACTTTTTATTATTATTGATAATGGAAGTACTCCTCAAGATTTACTTGCTATTAGAAAAGCAAAATTGTATGGTGCTCAGTTTGTGGTTGTTGATCATCATGATCCTGGTACTCTTGACGAAAATGGTTTAAGTGCTGTTTGTAAAGAAGTTTTAGCTCATGTTAATCCTCATTTGGGTGGCTTGTCTAAAAACATTTCTGCATCTATGCTTTGCTATGATTTAGCTCATCTTATTAATGAAACAAGCCCGCAGCGTGCAGATGTTGCTGCTCTTGGAGGAATTGCTGACAAATGTGCTGGTGAAGAAATTAGTTGGCTTGTTGAAAAGTCTGGCCATTCTAAATCTTTCATTGAAGAATTGGCTTTGTTAGTTGATTTTGAAATTTTTAATACGAAGTTTAACCAAGCAAAAAGTCCATTAATTGATTTAATTACTGGTTCCTTGGATATTCAAAAGTCTCTCATTGCTTTATACAAGCCTATTATGGCAACTGCTCAGGCTGAAGTAAAATTAGTTACTGATCATTATGCAACAAGAGCTTCTTGGGGTAAGTTTTCTGTTTTTTTACTCGATGGCCAACTTACTTCTCTTCGAGGAGATTATTTTTCTTTAGGTAAGCTTGCAGGAATTTTACATGGATCAAACGCAACTATTAAACCACGAATAACTGTTATCCATGGTGATTCTATGTTGGTTTTCCGTGTTGATCAAAAAGAATTTGATGGTTTTGATGTCAATAAGATTGTAAAAGAACTTAAAAGCGCTCTTCCTCATGCAAGAATTTCTGGTGGCGGTCATGCTGTTGCTGGTAGTATTCGTTTTGTTGCTGCTGCAAAAGAGGAAGTTTTGGAAACAATTGCTTCTTTAGTTAAGAATTTATAATTTTTTTCATAAAAAATTATTTTTTTTGAGGGTGTAAAAAAGCATTTCTGTGTTTTTGATCATCTTTTTTTGTTTTCGAGTATTTTTTCTTGATTGTTTATTTTCTTTTTATTTTTTATTTATTTTTTCAATTAATTTATTTAATTATTATATTTTTTTTAAAATTTTTTTCTTTTTTCTTTTTTCTTTTTTACATTTTTATGTTCTTGTTTTAACATGATTAAACAGTGTTTTTTCAAAACATTTATATATCATAAGTCTCAGAAGTACCTTGTTGTTAACTATATGTTTAACATCAAGTTAATATAGAATTTGCGTGAGGTGCAATGATGGTAGTAAAAAAAAGAACAGTCAAAAAGAAAATTGTTAGAAAAGCCGCTCCTAAAAAAGTGACTAAAAAGAAAGTTGTTAAGAAAAAAGTAGCTAAACGAG
>CAZFEG010000018.1:0-10247 GCA_964517565.1 uncultured Methanosarcinales archaeon | reverse complement strand
TAGTTAAGAAGAAAGTTGTTAAAAAAGCAGCTCCTAAACGAAAAGTCGTTAAGAAAAAAGTTGTTAAGAAAAAAGTAGCTAAACGAGTAGTTAAGAAGAAAGTTGTTAAAAAAGCAGCTCCTAAACGAAAAGTCGTTAAGAAGAAAGTTACTAAGAAAAAAGTTGCTAAAAAGAAAGTTGCTAAAAAAACAACCAAAAAGAAAGTTGCTAAAAAGAAAGTTGCTAAAAAAACAACCAAAAAGAAAGTTGCTAAGAAGAAAGTAGCTAAAAAGAAAGTTGTTAAGAAAAAAGTAGCTAAAAAGAAAGTTGCTAAGAAAAAAGTAGCTAAAAAGAAACGGCGATAATTAACTTTCATTATTTTTTTTATTTTTTTTTATTTCTTATTCTATACTGAATTTTAATCTTTATATTTGAGCGTTATCATCTTAACAAGTGTTTTTGATTAAAAGATTTAATGTTTATAGTTTAATTTTATTTGAAGTTAGTTTGCAATACTTACGGACTAAGTTGTGAAAGAGATTGTATTTGTAGTTATTTTGTCTTGAACTAAGTCTTACATATATATTTATATTGCTTCAGATTACATTACATCTAAAAAGGTGATTATTATGTATAAAAAAATAATATTTGTAGGTTTACTTTTGACTCTTTTCATTTTTACTGCTTGTTCAACAATTGACACACCTCTTGATGGTGATAATCAAAAAATCTGTACTCAAGAGTACATGCCTGTTTGTGGCCTTGATGGCGCGACTTATTCAAATGCTTGCACTGCTGGAAATGTAGCTATTTTGCACGAAGGAGCTTGTTTAAATGCGCCTGGAGAAGCTTGCAAGGGTGCAAATGGTACTTGGTTGGTTGATTTTAATGAATGCGAGAGTATATCTGCTGATTTATGTCAAGAATTGGGTGGAAACTTCAATGGATGCGCTTCTCCATGTAGAAATGCGCCAAGCTCTGACAGAATGTGTATACAGCAATGCATTCTCGTTTGTGAATTTTCTTAATTGGACGCTTAATTGAGTTTATTTTTTCTATTTTGTAACTAATTATTTATTTTCTCAGATTTAAGAGGTCTATAAAGATAATTAAATTTTTATACTCATTCTAACAATTGCATGTTTGAGAATTTCTCTGAGAACTACTTGTTCTCCCTCGCTGAGTCCTTTGCTAAGTTCTCTTACTTTTATTGAGAAGAATTTTTCTGTTTTCTTAATCCAAATTTGTGTCTTCTCGCCTTTGAAATCATGAAAGAAGTTAACACCGTCTTTCTTACCTTCAAGAACAAGAATAATATCTCCTAGTTCAATATCACTAAACTTGACAGGTTTCCAGTTCCAACCTTCACCCTTATCTTTTTTTGGAGTTCCAAATTCGAAATAACACTCCATATCTTTGTTAAGTGTGACTTTAAGACAGTTATCTTTACCAAAAAATGCTTTCTGTATGTGGATTTTTGTCATTGTACAACTGATCGAAGAAAGAAGTTTATATACAATTTGTTGACTTGACCAGTGTATTATAGCTTTTATTTAATTGTGATTTCCACAGCCAACATGTTCTTCTTGAATTCCAAATGTTTCAGAATCTTGACCTTCGCCAGTACAACCGCCAGTTTTAGCTTTAGCACAAGTGTCCACGTCAGGACAATTTGCACATTTTTCGCTGAGTTCGTCTGAAACCACCTCACCTGTGAGTTGGTTATCGTCAGTAGAATTATTTCCAGTTGTGCCATAATCTGTGTTTATGGGAGTACAACTGATGACTGTGATAGCCAAAATAAGTAGTAAAAGTGTCGTTATTTTTTTCATATTAATGTTTTTGTTTGAAGAACTTATATTAAAGTATTTGCAATCTCCGGGCTTGTTGCAAAATACTCAAATGTGTATATTGGCGCCGAGGGATGCCCATTTTTTACCTTGTAAAAAATAATATGGCTGTGCTCCAATATACATTTGTCTTCGTTTTGCAACAAGCCCCAATATCCTTAAATCTTATAAATTAGTTATTTTTTCGTATGTTCTATGGAAACAACTCATGGAATGGAAATTATTAAATTCATTAAATCTTCAGAGATTAAAGAAGAAAATTTACTCAGCGAAGTAAAAGAAAAGTTCGGGAACTCAACTTTTCATGTTTGTTCAAATTCGGATCTTTCAGCAGAAGGAATTATTGATTTTCTCAAAGAAAATGGTAAATTAGTTTTCAAAGAAGGAATTGCAATTGTTGATTGTGATGGTTCTTGCTCTGCTGATTAGTTTTTTAATTGATTTTTTCTTTAAATCAATTAGACTTTTTATGTTTGAAGGTGTTGTTTGCTTTTTTTAATAAAGCTTATAACCTAGCATATTAAAAAAACAGTATGAAGCTTCAAAGAAAATATGTTTATATTTTTTCAATTGCTCTTGTTCTTACTTTATTCCTTACTTTTAATTCAGCTACAATTCTCAGATTATTGTGGTATTCTTTAGTTCCGCCAGTTTTAATTACTTTGTTAGTTGGTTTATTTATTAATTTTCGTAATAAGAATAATAAGAAAGGAGTTTACTTGTTAGTTTGTTTTCTAATTTTATTCATTTTATTCATAGTATTTGCTGTATTATCTCTTGCATCTATGTGTAAGTGCTATTCTGAAGATGTTGGTCAAAATATAATTACAGGAGAATGTGCAGTCGTAGCTTCTGTGGGATCTTGTTGCGGTGATTTTTTCCCTTGGTACTATAAATATGGTTGTGATGATCCTCAGAAATTAGAGGAATTGGAGAATAGCATGTTTTTAGGCTTCTTAGGGGATGGATTGGAAGCTCAAAATCTTTCCAATACATCTACTAACTAAGTTTATATTTGTTAATCCAATATGGTATATTATATGTCTACTTCAATAACTTGACAATTATTTGTTTTAGTATTCCATATTTCTTGGTCAGATAAGTTATTATAATGTCCGTTGATTAGTTTCAGGATTTCGCTATGTGTTACAACAAGGATAGTTTCATACTGTAGTGTTTTTAATTCATCCAAAAAAGAATGTAGTCTTTGTTTTTCTTCTTTAAAGGATTCTCCATTATTGAATTTTAGATTAAAAATGTCTGGTTCTAGTGCTTTTGTAAGTTCAGAAACTGGTTTGCTATCATATCCTGTTTTTCTATCGTTTATTCTAGAATCAATTTTGAATTCTACCTGATGATTTTTTGTAATTATAGATGCTGTTTCTTTTGTACGGGGTAATTCAGAAATTATCACGATATCTAAATCAATATTTTTAATTTTGTTTCTAACTGTTTCAGCTTGCTGTTTTCCTAAATCTGTAAGGTGAACGTCTTTAGTTGGATCATCGTTACATAAATCTAGAATATTGTAATTTGTTTGACCATGCCTTACAAAAAATACTTTCATATACTTGTTAATTTCACTTTATATTAAATAACTTTCTAAAACTCTTTTGAGCAAAGCGAAGAATTTGGGGAAAACACTGAGTGAAGGGGTAACAGCATGTCTTGTACAAGTTATTATTTCTTAAGAAACTCTTCAACTTTTTCTTTTTTGTATAAATATAGTGATGAGGAGTAATATTTATATATTGATTTGATTTAGATTAGATTATTATGGATAAAATAATAAAATTGGATAAAAGGCATTTAGAACAACTTGCTGATGTTGATTTTGAATGTGCACACTCTGTTGATGTTCAAAGAAATTTATCTAGGGAGGATATGAAAGAGTATATTTTACAACGAATCAATAAAAAGCAAGAAATTTTCTTTGGTTACAAAGAAAATAATGAACTACTTGGCTATGTAACTATGATACCTCACTTCCCAGGTTATAAACATTGTGAGGTGTATTGGCTTGCTGTTAAAAAGAAAGTTCAAAAACAAGGCATTGGTAGAAAGTTAATGAGATTTATTGAAGAATATGCCAAAGAAAAGGGTTTTAGAAAAGTTTGTCTCTATAATGGGAAAGAAATGAAAGAAGCTCAATCATTTTATGAAAGGATTGGATACAAATTAATTAATGAATTCAAAGGATATTATGGGTTTTCAACGGGAAGTACTACTGCTGTTTTATTTGCTAAATCGCTTTGACTGGTTAGTGGGTGAAATTGCACTTAACATCAGGATTATGTAGAGTTTCGACATTTTATTGCCAACGGCTGTCAAAATTCGGACGGAGCCAGCAAGGCGGAGTTACATAATCCTTGTTAACCGCCCCGAGTCTGCAAGACGAGAGGACGCAGTCCGTGGTCGAGAGATTTCATTTTGAAATCTTGAAGAAGTTCTTTTTTTGCACTTTTATATTTGTTTGTATACTTTGCTTCGATGTCCTATGTGGGCAACAAGAATTTTTAATTCATTATCTTCTATGTCGGCTATTACTCTGTAATCTCCAACTCGTAGTTTATATTCTGTTCGGTTAGTTAGTTTGATGAAGTATCTATGGGGATTTTCTTTAGTTTCCTGAATTTTTTTAAAGATTCTTTTTGCAATTGTTTTAGGGAGTTTTTCTAAAAACTCCATAGCGTTATCTTCTATTATTAGTTTGTACACTGTATTTTACATCCCTAATATTTTTATTGCTTCTTCTTCAGTTACAAAATGACCTTTTTTGATTCTTTCACGAGCTTTTTCGATTGCAAGAATTGTTTCTTTACTTAATTCAGGTTTTTTCTTTACATTTTTAACAATGTAAACTAATTTGTTAATTACTTCATCATAACTTTCATTCTTATACTCTCTAAATGTATCTAGTTGAGATTTAGTAACTTGTTGTAATTTAATTGTCGTAGCATTCATAGTATACCTAAGTATACTCTAGTATATAAACCTTTCTTTTCTTTTAAAAGTGCAAAAAAAGAATTACATCTAACATCGGGATTAAGAGACGTTGCCGTAGGCAATTTGGGCGAAGAAGTCTGCAAGACTTCGTAACCTCATAATCCTTGTTATATCCCCCGTAGGGCTGAAATTTAGTGCAACGTTCAGAAGGAAAATTTCAGAGTTTTATATTTAAGAACATATATTAAATATCGACCAAAGGGAGTCTATAGTTTAAAGCCCCATATTTTTCAAACATTTTCTTATAAAATTCTTTACGACCAATTTCATTTAATCTTTCAATTCTTTCTTTAGATTTTTCAAAAATATCTCTGCCTGATTCTTTATTAATACTATCATAAAAAAACCATCCTGTATAAACCAAACAAATAATTTTGAGTTGATCGAATAAGTATTTTTTTTCAACATTGTTCAATGGTCGAATTTCTTGATATAAATTTATTATTTTTTTAGATTCTTCAAAATAATTATCATTTTCTTTAAAGCTAGTCCAGTCATAAATGATAAACGCAAGATCATATATTAAATTATTATAACAAGCATTATCAAAATCAATAACTCCATTAATCCTTTTACCAAACAAAATATTTCCTGCACAATAATCTCCATGAATAACTCCTTTTGGTAAAGATTTAGATAAAATTGTTTTTTTTAATTCTCCTATTACAAAGTTATATCTTTTTTTACCCTTTAATGAATTATTAAATTTTTTAATTTCTTTTTTAATTACAGATAACACATACTTATGATCTAAACTTTCCCTATGTTCACCATATTTGGGTTTGTATTTTGACGTTATGTTATGCAATTTAGCAAGATGGAATATTAAATCTTTATACTGTACCTTATTTAATTTTTTAATATGTTTCCCTTCAATAAAACTAAAAATTCCCACAGGATATTTATTATATTTAAAAATGAATTTTCCATGTAAATTTCTAATTGGTAATGGAGTGGGATATTTTTTTTTTGATAAATAGTTTAAAACATTAAATTCATATTTAACATAAGGAATTGTCCTTGTTCTATATATTCTTAAAGCATATGTATTTTTTGTAGTATTTACTTTGATATTAATTTGAACACAACCTGCAGTAAAGTATTCATGAGATTTATAAGTCCCTATATCATAATTTGAAAGAATCTTAATTATGTCTTTTTTATTTATTATTTTCATAATGTTCTAACTATAAATTAATGTATTTATATATTTTTCTTAGGGGGCTTTTTTTGTTCTTAAATGTAAAATTTAATATAACATGGGGCTTAAGGGAAGTTTTTTGCGTAGCAAAAAATTTGGGAGAGAAATGAATTTTGCTTGGCAAAATAGCCAAAGGCGGTCGTTTCGAACCCTTTAAGCCCTGTTAAGTTCGTTTCCCATACGTAGTGTGGGAAACCTGCGTCCGCAGAGTAATATTTGAGTTCCCAATAAATTCGAGCCAAAGGCGAGTGTAACTGTCCGAAGGACTAGGGGGTTCCATTTTCTATGAAAATATATTTTAATATTTATTAATCTAATTTAATTATACACTTAAAATCCACAACATTTATAAAGTGGTTATCACTTAATGATATATCAGTAGGTGACACAGATGTTTAAAGGATTTCAAAAATTAATGGTTTTAAGAGAAATTAACAACAAAGAGTGTTCAGGTTACTCTTTAATCCAAAAAATCAAGAAATTAACCAATAAAGCTCCTTCTTCAGGATATATTTATCCCTTGCTTAATGAACTTGCAAAGGATGGTTACTTAAAAAAAAGAGAATCTGGAAGAAGTAATATCTATTCAATAACCGCTCTAGGGGAAGATCTTCTTAAAAAAATGAATGCTCAAAAAAGAGCTATGAAACAGATTCTGTCAAAGATCGATACAAATACTGCTGAAAATCTTCCTGATTTTAATCATGATAAATTTTTAAATTTAAATTTCGGAATATTTGCTAAATTAATAGAACTTGTAATGAAGATTAATAGCTCAAAATTGGATAATAAAATTAATTCAATGAATAAAATCCTGGATTCTACTTATCAAAAATTAAAAGAGTTAGACAAAAAATGAAAAAGACAATAATTAAACTAAAAGATGTTTGGAAAATATACCAAATGGGAGAAGTAGAAGTCCCAGCATTAAAAGGTATAAATGTTGAAATTATGGAGGGGGACTTTGTGGCGATAATAGGCTCATCAGGAAGCGGCAAGAGTACTATGATGAACTTGGTCGGGTGTCTGGATACGCCTACAAAAGGATCAATTCATTTAAAATCTGAAGATATTAATAAAATGACCGACTCAGATTTAGCGACTCTAAGAGGAAAAACTGTAGGATTCATTTTTCAGCAATATAATCTCATGTCAACATTATCTGTTTTGAAAAATGTGATGCTTCCCTTACTTATTCAGGAAAAGGATGAAAAAGAATCTGAGGAGAGAGCCAAATATCTTCTTAAATTAGTAGGACTACAAGATAAACTAGAAAATCTACCTTCACAATTATCAGGCGGACAACAACAAAGAGTTTCAATTGCTAGATGCCTTGCTTCAGACCCAGAGGTTATTCTTGGGGATGAAGTTACAGGAGCATTAGATAGTGTTACTGGAAAAGAAATTCTCGAATTATTACATGAGCTTTGGTCCAAGGAAGGAAAAACCATAATTATGATAACTCATGACCTTAAGCTTGCAAAATATGCCCATACTTTGATTGAATTAAAAGATGGGCAGATTATCAGAAATGAAGTCAATAAAAATATGACAGAAATAAAAATAACAAAAGAGGTTGAAAAAAATGAATAAGAAAAATATAATGGTTATGATTTTAGCAATTGTGATGCTTTGTTTTGGAAGTATTAGTGTAATGGCAGAAAATATCGATATGAATATAATTAGTATAAGCATAGTTAATCAAGATCCGGATCCTGCAATAGCAGGAGATATTTTAGAAGTAAGAATAGGGGTTGAAAATACAGGAGGAGAACCCTCAAATAATTTAATTGTTGAACTAGATCCAGAATATCCTCTTGAACTTGTTCCAGGAGAAGATTCTACTCAAAAAGTTGGAACTATAAAAGGGTTTCAAGATAGAGAAAACCTTCAAATCTTAAAATATAGACTTAGTGTCAATAGAGATGCTACAGCAGGAGAATATGAATTAAAAGTAAAATATTATGAAGAAGGGTCAAAAGTATCAACAACCAAAAGCTTATCTATAGAAATTGAAAGTGGAGAAAGTGCAGAAGTTATCTACATTGATAAAACAACACTTGTTCCTGGAGAAGAAAGTAATCTTGAATTCACAATAAATAATGTTGGTAATGCACCATTAAGAGAACTATCATTTAAGTGGCAGAATCCTGATAAAGCAATTTTACCTGTCGGAAGCGATAATACCAAATATATAAAATATGTTGATATTGGAGAGAGCAAAAAACTTAATTATAGAGTAATTGCTGATTCAAATGCAGAAGCAGGACTTTATGAACTAAACCTTAATTTAGAATATGAAGATCCTCTAACAAATGAATTAAAAATTATCTCAACAGTAGCAGGAATTTATGTTGGTGGAAAAACAGATTTTAAAACAGCATTTTCTGAGAGTGCTGACGGTGAAACATCTTTTTCAATTTCTAATATTGGAAGTAATGATGCATCATCAATATCTATAACAATACCTAAACAAGAAGGAATAAAAATTAAAGGAACAAATTCAGTTACTGTTGGTAGTTTAAGTAAAGGAGATTATACAATTGCTGCATTTAAAATAATACCTGATTTAGCAATTGAAGAAATTCCAATGACTATTGAAGTTGAATATACTGATACTTCTGGAAAAAGACATGTTGTAGAAAAAGAAATCTTACTTGATTCTACTAGCGTTGATACAACAGGTTTAATAGATTCAGATAATGATAGCTCAAAAGGAACTAGTAAAACAACAATTATTTTAGTTGTAATTATGCTTGCAATTGGGTTATACATAGGATCTAAGAAACTAATCAAGAAGAAAGACAAGAAAAACTAATTAGGTAAAAGATAATGAAATTTAAACAATGCTTTATAATGGCCTGGAATATGGTTACACACAGCAGACTTCGAAGCTGGCTTACTATAATTGGAATTATTATAGGGGTTGCCTCAATAATTGCTTTAGTCTCTATTGGGGACGGTATGTCTGCTAGTATTAATGAAGAATTAGGGTCTCTTGGTGGTAATTCGATAACAGTTACTCCTGGTTATTCTAAAGCAGGTGGATTTAGTCCTCCAGGTATGACAGAAGAGGATTTGTCTAATTCTGATGCAATTTTAGGCAGAAATGATTTGCAAGCCCTTAAAGGAATAATTGAACTGGAGTATATAGACACAAGAATATCAGGCAAGGCAGAAGTTTATTATCTTGGAGATAATGCAGATCTTTCAATAACTGGTGTTGATCAAAACATATGGTCAAACACAATCACAACCGAATTACTTGAAGGAAGATACTTAATAAGTTCTGATCAAAATGTTGTAGTTATTGGAAACACACTTGCTAAAGATTATTTTGATGAAAAAATAGGTGTTAACCAAATCATAACTATTGACGAAAAATCATTTAGAGTAGTTGGAATATTAGATGATGAAAGTAAAAGTATTATTATGCCAATTAACTCAGCCTATCAAGTAATTGAAGATAAGATTCAAGATCAATACGATTCTTTTTCATTAATTATTAAAGATAATGCTGACATTGATAAAACAATTGAAAAAATTGAAAGAAAACTTAATATTGTAAGACATGTGAATACCTTGGATGATAAAGATTTTAGTGTTACTTCAATGAAAGAAATGCAAGAACAAATAAATAGTGTTATTGGAATGATAACTTTATTTTTAGGATTTGTTGCAGCAATATCACTTCTTGTAGGTGCAGTTGGTGTAGCAAACTCTATGTTTACCTCAGTTCTTGAAAAAACTAAAGAGATAGGTATTATGAAAGCAATTGGAGCAAGAAATAAAGATGTGTTAACTATTTTTATGTTAAATGCAGGACTTGTTGGAATTGTTGGTGGAATAATAGGGGTGTTGTTTGGAATATTAATATCTATCCTTATTGGTGGATTATTAAGCGGAGGAACAGGACCTATAAGTCAAACAGTCATAAGTTATGAAATAGTAATACTATCTTTAACTGTTTCAGTGCTTGTTGGAATAGTGGCAGGAGCCATACCAGCCTATCAAGGATCTAAACAAAAACCAGTAGATGCATTAAGAGCCGATTAGAATTCTTTTTTTTATAATATCTTTCTCAAAGAGAAAGACTAAATGTCCGTAGGACTGGAACCCCCTATTTTTCTTTTTTTGGAACTCAAATTTTATTGAACTTAACATCGGGATTTGGGAGAGTTTTGGAGAATTATTGGCGTAGCCCTCCAAAA
>CAZFEG010000017.1:0-12992 GCA_964517565.1 uncultured Methanosarcinales archaeon | reverse complement strand
GATTCATAACATTTTTTAGCCAGTATACATATTTATACCTTTCTGGACAGAGCCAATGAAAGAAAAGATATATAAATAAGTCAGACTTAGTTTAACTAAGGTGACGCATTATGGTGAAAGCATTGATAGAATTAAACGAAAATACAAATAGAGTCTTGAACATGGTAAAAGCAAAGTTTGCTTTGAAGGATAAAAGTCAGGCAATCGAACTCATAATCAATAAATATATTGAATATGAAGAAAAACCTGAACTAAGACCAGAATTCATACAAGAAATGAAAAAAATCGAAAAAGAAAGTAGCATAGTTGTTGATGATTTTGAGAAAAGATATGGATTGAAGTAAAATGTACAAAATACATCTTAAACCCGAAGTAGACAAAGCGTTTAAGAAAATCGCAAGAAAAAACAAAAATCAGTTAAAAATAGTTCATAAAAAGATTCTTGAGATACAAAATGATCCCAACCATAAATACAAATTTCTAAGAAAACCACTTCAAAATATAAATAGAGTTCACATAGACAAACATTTTGTTTTATTGTTCAAAATAAATCATAAGAAAAAATATGTAGAAATCCAATTATACAAACATCATGATGAAATCTACAAATGAACAATAATAAATAATCAAATGAATAAAAAATAAAACACTTACTTCGTGCCTATACTTGCTTTACCAGACTCAGTTGTTCTTTGCTGTCCACCAACTGTTTCGTATTTAATTCTAACAGAGGGTAAGCCAAGATAACCAATAATCTTTAGTTTCGCCTTAAGATTGTAGGTAACAATTCGTTCTTCGTAAGCTTCAAGAGTTTCAAAATCCCACTTAAGTATAGTTCCTTTCTTTTGCGTTATAATAATCTTTGAAGGTTCTAAAACGCCAAGGCCTTTTGGAACAGCAACAGATGCAATGGAAGGAACTCTATCAAGAACACGAACATTGTAAAAACTTTTATTTGTTCTATTCTTAATGAAGACACGAACTTTCATATCACTCACACCGTCCTCTCCACCAGTAACAATAGTTTGTTTGTGAAGAACAATAGGTGAACGCATAAGATAATATACAACAAACAAAAAGATGATAAGAAGAGCAATAATTGGAAGAACACGGTAGTTTTCTACAAGAGTAACAGTAGCAACTTCTCGAGGTTGTAAAGTTATTGTCCAAGAATTACCATTAACTTTTTCCAGATTATCAGCAGAGATATCAATAGAAGTAAATATCCATTTATACCATTTGATATCAAGATCAGTATTTACTTCTTTAATAACATTACCATCATTTGTCAAAGTAGAAACTTGAGTATTCTTAAAGAGAAATGCGGATTCCATAGAATCTCGTTCAACTGAAGTATATGCTTGCACATCATAATATTTTTCAAACTCAGAAATGGTTTTATTTTCATAAATAAGTTTTACTCGCATCTTACTCGTTGTAGGTTTGAGTAAAGCATCAACATTAAAACGGAATTCTAAAGTTTTTTCTTCAAGACCAGAAAGAGGAAAATGTTTAGTTGTTTGAAAATGCTCACCATCAATAACTAAAGCTATATCTTCAATTTCAAGAATGTTTCTGTTTCTGATTTGAACTTGAACTGAAACAGTTTTTCGAGGATCAATTTTCTCAGCAAGACTTGCACCTAGCGCAACAGAGGGAATATATGCGAAAAGTCGTTCATTAATACTTTGCATATACATATTAATTTGAGATCCATAAATTTCGTTTTCAGGAGAAGATCGAACTGATAGAGGCACAACGTAATATCCAGGGCCACGGAAATTTACAGGGTGTGGTCGAACGACCATATCAAAAGTTTTTTCTGAATTAGCTTCAACTCTGCCAGTTGCAGGAGTATCAATAATCCATTTTACAGGATCAAGATTCCAAGAATACACTTGATCAGTATCTAATGAATTGACAATTTTAACTGTAAAATGTGCAGTTTCATCAAAGAAAATATGGTTCGAAGTCTCGTTAACAGGTGTAACAATAACCTTCGTAGCACTTACCAAACTAAACGTTAGTAAGAGAATTAATAGTAATATAAATAGCCCTTTTGTAAATTTCATCTAATACCCTCCAAAAATACACCTCTACAAGGACTTAGAGAATTATAGTGTTTATAAAGGTTTCTCTTTCCATGGTTTCGTCCATGGACACCGAAGTGCAGCTGCGCTAGCACGTAAATAATTAGGACAGAGCTCGAAATTAAAAACTAAATACAATCAACAAAAAAATTAATTCGTAAAAACAACGCTTTCCTGATTCGTTTTTTCAATCCTTAGAAGATTATCCGCCAAAGACTCAAGACGCTGTTCATGAGAAACAATAATAAGCTGGAGAACGCCAGACTGATCCAAAACGTCACGAAGCGTGTCAACCTGTTCGCTGGAAAAACCATCAGTAGGCTCATCAAGAATCAGAAGACCCTTAGTATGAAGAGAAGAAAAATAATCATTAAGTACTTTGTTTAGAGCAAGACGATATGCCAAAGCAAGACTCGTTTTTTCCCCACCAGATAAATTAGCAATAGAAGTATCAAAACCATTCTGTTCAATAACCGGAGTAAAATCTTCATCAAGACGCACAAGTAAACCATCATCATGAACAAGCATCGCAAACCATTTCACAAAATAAGCATTAAATTCTCGGTAGACTTTTAGCAAAACTTTCTTCTCAACAGTTTTCACAAGAGGAACAAAAAGTTCACTCATCCAATTACGCAAGCCAGAAAGTATATCAATATTTTTTTGAATAGTTTCTTTCTGACGAATAGCTTCAAGCAAAGCTTTATACATATTTGTTGAGATAGTTTTTTTTGTCGTAAGTTCCTGAAGAGCAAGTTCTTTAACTCGCTCCGCACTACGCAATATTTGCAACTCCTCTTTAAGAGGCGCGTCATCAATAGCAATCTCTTTAAGCTTTGCAAACAAAGTAGTTGCGCCCTGCAAACTTTCTTTAAATTCAGAGATTTTTTTAAGATGTACAAGAGATTTTTCTTCAAGAGTTTTAATATTTTTTTCTTGAGCCTCACGAATTTTTTGTTGTTCTTGAAAACGAGCAAACTGTTTACCTTGCTCATAAAGCTCTTCTTCTTTCTTACGAAGCTCGGTCTCTTTGGTATTAAGTTGAACACGTAAAAGATAATACTTTTCTTCTTTTTTAGAAACAGAAACCAAAATTTCTTTTTGTTGAGAATCAATATGTGATTTATGTGAATCACTCACATCCTGCTTACAGACAGGACAATTCGTCAAAGAATGAATACTTGAAGAAAGATTTTGTGCACGAGTTTTTTCAGCAGCTTGCTGACCCTCAAGTTTACTTAACAAATCTCTTTTTTCTCGAAGTTTAAGAAATAAATCTTTTAATTTTCCTTGACGTTCTACAGACACAGGTTTAACAATTACGAGTTCAGTTTTATCTTTAGATTGTAAAGAAGCTAATTGATCTTTAACAAGACGTGAAGTCAAAAGAGTATTTGCTAAATCACGTTCCAAAAGTTTAACAGTTTGATCTTGCTTACGCAAATTATCTTGTTCTTTTTGAAGGTGGACAAGAGACTTCTCAGTCTTCTCTCTGTTCAATTTTAATTTCTCAAACTCAGCAATCACGGGCGGCAAACGCAAATCAAGAGATGTGAGTTCTCGCTCTTGAGAAGACATTTGTTCTTTAAGAGTTTTAAGATCATCAGTTTGACCAGTAAGACGTTGAATACGCTCACGAGAATTCGAAAGATAATATGCAGAATTTTCACCAACGCGTTTATACTTATCAATATCAAATATTTTTCTAATAATATCTTTTCGTTCTTCGACAGTCTCATGTAAAATAAGTTTAACTTGCTCTTGAGGAGTATATACTGTATAACGAAAAAGATTTGTTGATTTACTTAAGAGAGAATCAGGATAACCAAGAAGACGCAAAATTCTTGCCTTAAGTTCTGTAGCAACAAGATCTTCTTGAACGCCATCAACAGATAAATTGCCAGCACCTTGCAAAATATTCGTCCCTGAACGTTTAAGTGAACGAGTAATAATAACTTCTTTTTCCTGAATTTCAAAAACAGCAGTGACGGAACCTTTTTTTGCATTATGACGAAGCAATTCTCCAGGAAAAGTCTTCCCACGCAAAATACCAAAAAGAGCATATTCTAAAGCAAGCAAAATGGTTGTTTTCCCACAACCAATATCGCCTGTAAGAAGAGTAGTGCCTGACTTAAAAGTAATAGATTCTTGCCTATATGACCGAATATTCTCTAAGTCTACCCTCTTAATAAACATAAAAAGAAAAAAGTAAGACTGCTTTTTAAGTGTATGTAAACACATTCTTGCATAGTGATCACCAAACATGGCGTAAACACCAAACATGGCGTAAACACCAAACATGGCGTAAACACCGAAAATGGCGTAAACACCGAAAATGGCGTAAACACCGAAAATGGCGTAAACAGTGCGAGTGAATTCTAATGCCAGTCTTGGCACAGGCGCCCGTAGTGCGTCTCGCGAAAAACTCAACAGCACAACAAAAACAAAAATGCAAAAGACTAAAAAAAAGAACGCGCTAAAAGAAAAAAAAAGAAAGAAAAATATGATTAATCAATATAGGCTTTCTTTGCCAGCTCTTCAATCTTCAAACCTTCAGCTTCTTGACGAATAGGCTCAAGCAAAGAATTAACATAAGCACCAACACCCATTTTTAAATCAGCAGGATGAAGTTTCTTATTTGCAAAATCAGCACGCAAAGTTAAGAAATCTTTATAGACAATTTGTCCGCCAAACTTTTCAGGTCTGTCAATAACAAAATCTTTTCCAATATCAGCAAGATGAGGAAACATCACAATTGCAGCAAAATCAATAAAGAAATTACCTTCAACAGTCCCTTCTTCGCAAAAACCTTTGTTCAATTTCTTTTGCACAGCTTTTGCAGAATCTAAAATATCAATTTTACTATTAGGATCACTCGCAGACATTTTTCCACCTTGAGAAAGTCCGCCAACCATAGGATTCATTAAATGGATCTGCTTTGTATGACCGATTTGTGGAAGAAACTCTCTAGCAAACATAAAAATTTTCCTTTGATCAACACCACCAAATTGAGCGTCAACTTTTAGATATATTTCATCAAGTGCTTGTAAAATAGGATATATCAAACTAGACATTTTTGGAGTTTCTGTTTGTTTCACAACCTCAGCACCAGCACGTTTAGTATCACGAGTTGATGCAAGAGCAGAGATTTTATACATATCAAAAGTATACTCTTTTTTAAATTGGAAATCTGTACCTTTTACAAACTTCAGTTTAGTAATGTCAGCACCAACAGATTTTAACATTTCTTTGATAATAATAGTATAGTACTCTGTTCTGTAATCAAGTTGCTTAAGAGATGATTTCATACTATCTAAGAAAGCATGTATATTTGCTATAAGCATAGTAACTTCACAACCAGCGTTAAGAAGATCTCGAATTTTAAACATAGGAACATAATAACCAATATGAACACGGCCTGTAGGAGCAACACCCCAATAGACTTTAAGGTCACGTTCTGCTAAAATTGCCTTTAGTTTGTCTTCGTCGATAACCTCTTGGAGGTTTCTGGTTATTAGTTCAAATTTCTCTTCTGGAGTCATTGTACCTGCTGTTAAAGGTAAATTATTTATAAATATGGTGTTATAAGTGATTTTCTTCACATATTTACTGAATTATGTGTAAAATACACAATCGTTTAAAAACAAAAGCTTTTTATACTACTTATTAGTGACATATGTTATGTCTGATAAAAAAGAAGAAATTATACGTAATCAACTTTGTCTCAATTTAGATAGTTTAGTGAACATCACAGAACGAATGGAATGGACTCAAAGAAATAGCGGAGTACTCACCCCAACAAGAAAATACGTCTCAAAATTTACCACAGGAACAGACCTTCCAATAAAGCAAACAGAAATGCACATCCTCAACGCAAAAGATGCAAACAGTTCAGGAATAATCATTAGTGGAGAATATATAAGTCCAATTATTTCAAACGGGACTCCTGCAGGATATGTTGAAAGAAAAATAGTAAGTAACTCATTTGAAAGAATAATCCCAACAGAATATCTCTTGGAACTTGGAGCAAAGATTGCTACAGAATCAATGCAATCTTTTCTAGAAGAACACATTATAAATGTTGCAACAGAGGAAGATTTTCAAGAAGACTACACTACGAGCTGGAGAGATATAGATGTGAAAGTAACACCAGAATTCTTCAAAGAAATGACCACAGGCTCAAACTACATGCTAGAAAAATCAGGACTAGCACAAAAAACAAATATACAAGATTTTATACCCATAACTAAAGCACTCACCAAATTAAATATAAAAGTAAGAAATGAAGTGCAACCATTAGAACATTGGTTAACAGGATTAAGAAAACTATCTGAAAGAAAAATTATCGAACAACACAAATTACCTATAACATTAAACAAAGGGAATGAAAGTTATGTTCTTATCACAGACATGGTGGATCAATTCGAACATAATGGTATAACTGTAGGATACGGCCTAAGAGTAAATGTAAAAAACCCAATCCCAGAATTTAACGAAGTAAAAAATGAAAAAGGAGAAGTAATAGTCACTACGAATGACTTTACCAACAACCCAACCCAAGCACACCTATTACTTTCATCACTACAATATGCAAATGATAAATCAACATTCTTCCAACCAGAAAGTACAGATACATATATTTGGGCAGCACTATCACAAGATTTTATTGATATAATTGACAAAGACGATAAAATTTACCAAATAGAAAATTATATAGCAAAAAAATAAAAACTAATTCTTTCGAAGCATTGGTAGAATAAGTGTTTGTTGCCAAGCACGAAGAGAAGAGAAAGAATCATCGACAACAATATATTGCATTTGTTCTTTGCTCAAAATTAAGTGAGGATACAATTTATACTTCTTAGCAAGTGAATCACGAACTTCGCCAAGACGAGAGAAGTAATCTCTTTGTTCTTGAGAATAACGTTTTGGCCTGACATCAACAAACTCTTCAACAGAATTCTTTGCAAGAATAATCTCATTAAAAAATTGTTTCGCTTGACTTTTAACAACAGGGTGAACGCCACGTAGTTTTTTCCAATCATCAACTGAACGAGGTGGCTGTTTTGCAATCTCAAAAAGATGCCTATTATTCATAACAAAATGAGGAGGCATATTTACTTTCTTAGCAAACTTTTCACGCAAAATAAATAAGCGTTTAACAATAGTCTTTTCAACATTAGATAATTGTTTAAAACCTTTAAGATCAACAGGACTAGGAAGTTTATTATTTAACTCCTTCACTTCTAAAAAAGCAAATTCTTCATCAGCCCAAGGCCAAAGATCCTTTGCTTTAAGTTCATCTTTCAAATGATTACGCAAACCAATAAGAAAAGAAGTATCTTGAATAGCATAAGAAAGCATTTCTTCAGTTAATGGACGTTTTGTCCAATCAGCCATTTGAAACTTTTTTTGTTTTTCAAAACCATAATATTCATCAAGTAAAGAACCTAAACCAATATTTTCTTTCATAAGAAAACGAGCAGCAAGTTCAGAATCAAAAATGTTTTTAGGATAACACTTGAATTGATGACGCAAAATTCTTAAATCGAAACTTACATCATGAAAAATCTTTTCAATAGAAGAATCTTCAAAAACAGGAATCAAAGCATCAATATTATCTAAAGCTAAAACATCAACAATCCAATGACTTTTTTTTGTAGAAAGTTGAATGAGAGAAATATACATGCCGTAATGATGAAGATTGTTTTCACATTCTAAATCCACTGCAATAATCTTTGCATCAAACAATTCAGTTACAGCAGTTTTTAATTTTGTATCTGAATTAATATATGTAAATTCTACACGATCTGTCATTCTGTAATTTAGTTGATTAAAGAACATATATAAACTTACGTATTAAGTAGCAGTAGAACTGGAACTGCGTGTTCAAAAATAAAAAAAGGAAAAGAAAACTATTTCTTTTTCACATGCACATCCATTTGAGGATAAGGAATTGAAATCTTTGCTTTATCAAAACCCAATTTTACAGCTTCAAGCATATCAAAATGAATATCCCAATAATCAGCCTTCTTACACCATAAACGCATAGAGAAATTCACAGAACTATCACCGAGTTCACTCAAACGAACAAAAGGTTCAGGAGTTTTGAGAATACGAGAATCTTTCTTAATAAGAGCCTGCATGATTTTTTGAGCCTTCTTCAAATCATCATCGTAACCAATACCAAAAGTAAAATCGACACGCCGAAGATTTTCCTTAGAATAATTAGTAATAGGACTATTAGACAATAAACCATTTGGTAAAATAATTGTTTTATTATCAACAGTTAAAATAACAGTATTAAATATTTCAATCTTTTTTACAGTTCCACTAAAACCTTGGGCGCCAATATAATCGCCAATCTTGAAAGGTTTAAAGAGAAGAATAAGAACTCCACCAGCAAAATTTGCAAGAGAACCTTGTAAAGCAAAACCAACAGCCAAACCAACAGCACCAAATATGGCAATGAAAGAAGTTGTTGCAATACCAAGCATGGACGCCACAGTAATGAGCAAAAGAATTTTTAATCCAATGGAAATGAAACCTGTTAAGAAATGTCTTAGAGAAGCATCCACCTTATGTTTAACCATGCGCTTATCAACAGTTTTCTTAAATATCTTTATAATCCAGAAACCAGCAATAAGAATAACAAGAGTGTATACAATCTTTAAACCATAGTTTAAACCATGAAGTAGGAAAAAATCTGTAACCATAGTTATAACTAATTTACTTGTTACCATAGGGATTTACCACACATTATTTTTTTGTACTTGTTGGAACCTTTTTTGAGGAAATCGTTGCTTTCTTCACAGAAGGTTTTGCTTTTGTTTTTGAAGTAGTTGAAGACTTCGTAAACAATTTAGATTTTAATCTCTGAACAGCAGACTTTGGCGTGGATTTTTTAACAGGACTTTTTGTCACCGTAGACTTAACATGAGCAACTGCAGGTTTAGACTTATCATAAGCAGAACTTGCATGTTTCTTAGTAGTAACTGCTTTAGTTGATGTAGAAACCACAGACTTAGGAGCAGTAGAAACTTTAACAACAGTCTTTTGTTGAGAGCTTACAGGTACAACTGCCTTAGGTGCAGATGAAGAAGGTACAGGCATAGATGGAGATCGAACCGCCACAGAAGATGATGATTGATTTCTTTGAGGAGAAAAACGTTGTCTCCCAGAACTACCAGGTTTATTATATGAGAACCAATCAGCCTGAGTAATAGGAACAAAATGATCAGCTTCTTCAAGTAAAATACGCGCAGATGTTTTTCTCACAGCAGCAATTTCTACACGAACACCCTCACTTTTCAAATGACGTACGAGTTCAACGTAATCAGAATCTCCTGAAAGAATGATAATTGTGTCAACTTTAGATGCAAGCTGAGTCGCTTTAATTGAAAGAGGAATATCTGCGGACTTATGACAGGGAACTACTGAACCATAATACTTTGTGTATAGTCGTTCTGCAAGTTTGTCAGAAATATGTTTTCCTTCACGGAAGTAAATGAACCGATTTAAACCACGGCCATTAAGGAGTCGAGGAATTAAATGATCAAAATTTACCATGACATTTCGATTTGCTTCTTCTTGAATGCTACGTTCAATATTATTACCATCGCAAAGAATTGCAACAGTTTGGTTGATTATTATTTCGTTATTTTTCATTGTATCAACACATTGCTTGACTTTCTCATATATATAAGTAGTTATTCAGTAAATATCTTATTCTGAAATCTACAATACAAAGAAATCAACAAAGCATAGCTTTATAAGAGGAAGAGAAGAGCAGATGTCACTATTATGATACTCGAAACATTCATGCAAACAAGTATATTTAACTGGGTTATAATGCCACTTCTCATAGTTATTTCAAGAATATTTGACGTATCACTAGGAACATTAAGAGTAGTCTTTATTGCAAAAGGATTAAAAAAATGGGCTCCGCTTGTGGGGTTCTTTGAAGTACTCATATGGATTATTGTTATACGACAACTATTTTCTGCTTTTGAGAACCCTATATGGTATGTAGCATACGCAGCAGGATTCGCTCTTGGAACATACCTAGGAATCTATATGTCTGAGAAATTCTCAACAGGAGAAGTACTTGTAAGAGTAATCACACATCATAATACAACAATACTTCTCAAAGATCTTCGAGAAAAAGGATTTGGAGTAACAGCAGTAGACTCTCAAGACGGCATAGCAAAAACTAAAGTTATATTCACAGTCATACCTGAGAAATTCCTTAAAGAAGTAATAAAAACCATAAAAAGTGCAAATCCAAAAGCATTCTACACTATTGAATCAATTCGACGAGTAAACGAAGGAATATTCCCAGCACATAAAAAAAGAGAACCAATACTAGCAATTGCAGGATTAATCAATGGATTTAGAAAAGGCAAGTAAAAAAACCATAACCTGATTTGAATGCGATTTCTCACTTTTTCTTAAAAAAAGGCATTATTCAAGGAAATATTTATAAAGAATATAAACTCAGGTAAGAAATGAGGTTTATTAAAATGTGTAAAAAATGTGGATCGTCCTTAGGACTAATGATATTTGTTGTTGGTATTGTCTATTTACTACAAGACATCAACGTAATTAACTGGTTTTTCAACTGGTGGACAGTACTGTTCATAATCGGTGGATTTGGAATCTTTGCAATGAATAAATGTTATCACTGTAGCACAACAGAATGTGAAACAGCAAAACCAGCTCCAAAGACAAAAGCTAAAAAAGGAAAGAAAAAGAAATAAATTATTCTTTTTGAATATAATTTTTATTTTTTTTATTTATTATTTTTTACGAGAAACTAATTCTGATAAATACTTCTTTGAAAAAAGAAAAAAAATGCAGTTTAAATAACTGCAACTAAGCCACCTGACAAAGCGAGAAAAACCAGCCAATACGCGCCATTAATGTACACAAGAGGTAATGAGCGATTCTCCCATAATTCTTGAGTAATAATCACAGGCAAGGTAAAAGCAATAGCCAGAACGCAACCAGCAAGAAGACCTAAAGGAAAACTTGTAATCGTAAAATATTCAATGACAAGAACCATACCAACACCTGAAATTAGGCCGACTAAGAGAACTGTAAGGAAATGTCTCCAAGACATATCCATCTTTTTAATTTTTGCTGCTTTCATCCAATGTTTCTTAAAAAGAGCAGGACTGTACCAGATAACACCTAGTAGAAAATGTAAAATAGTCACTACAACCATACCAATATAATCAAATTGTATCATATATATACCTCAATAGATGTTTTAAAATTGCTCATATATATACTTTTAGTTCAAAACAAGAATTAGTTGCATATATGCCTTTCACAAAATAGTCCACTAAACACAATACAATTTATTCATAACATGCCATTTTTCTAAAACAATAATAAATTCAAGGTTATTTTGCTCCTTTTTTAGAATACAAACAAAATTCCAGAAAAAGCTATTTAGGTTAAAATCACCGTTTGATAATTCTTACTTCATCACCAGACAAATCAATAATAGTTGAAGGAGTACATTGTAATTCACCATCATCAATAATAAAATCAACACCATCAAAAACAACTTTATCAATATCAGCAATTGAAGTCATGAAAGGATTACCCGTACGGTTCGCACTCGTCGTTACAATAGGAAAACCTAATTCTCTAACAATATCTTGAAACCAAGAATCAATCATTCTCACACCAAGGACAGAACCGTTAGGATTAAGATTGTTTGCAACAGAAGCAGAACAATCAAGCAATAAAGTATAAGGACCAGGAATTTTATTCAAATATTCTTTTGCAAAAAACGCTATCTGACAATGAGAGATTATCCACTCTTTTGTTGGAACAAGAACAGAAAATGGTTGATCTTGACGTTGTTTAATATCCCGAATACGTTTAACAAGATCAGCATTAGTAGCGTCACAACCAATCCCGTAAATGGTATCAGTGGGATAAATGAAAACAGAAGATTTTAATTTCAAGAATAAATGAGCGTCAGATTTGAAGTCAGAACGTTTCAGGATAATTGGTGCCATAAAATATACATACGAGGATTCATTTATATAGCTTTATGAGATATGTGGAAATTTTGTCAAAATTCATACTATTTTTGCATTAAAAAACCCCCTTAAAAGCCTTGCATAAAGCCTATAAGTGTTGTCACCGCCTCGTCACAGCCTTAAAAAATACTTCTATTATCCAGAGCAGATTTATTTAAGTAGTTCAAAAATAATGACGGATTAAGAGAGGCAGAGGGTGAAACAGCTTTTCTGAAAAAATTGACGGGGTGAAGAAAAATGAATAAACAGGTACTATGTTATTCCAAAGAAGAAGTCCAAGAAGACGAACATTTCTACGACTTTGATTCGTTGGAAAAGTACTTGCAGGACGATGAAATCGCTCCTGAAGAAGAAGGCTTTATGCGAGGATACTTGCAAGCAGAAATATAGGATGCGCAAGCATCCTTCTTTTCACAATCATTCTAAAAAATAAATAATTAACAGTCAAAAAAATTTCTAAAAAAATATTTAATTAGCAGTTAAAAGAATAAAGAAAAAATATTATTATTGTAAGGGAACAAAAAAGAATCCAGGAAAAATCTTTTCAGAAGTACCATCAATACGCTTAATGAGACGAACAATCTTTTTATTAACAGCAGCAACAAGAACGCCATTTATTTTCAACTGATCTAGAAGATGATAAGGAGTATAGGAAAAAGCAGCACTCACAAGGATTCTATCATAAGGAGCATAACGTAAGAAACCACGAGCACCATTTGCTTTGTGCACCGCAACATTTGTTCTTGGTAGAAGACGATTTTTTGCCTTCTCAACTAATTCCGCACTTAAATCAACACCGCGAATATAACCTGATGGCGCCATATGTGAAAGTAAAGAAAGAACA
>CAZFEG010000016.1:0-14161 GCA_964517565.1 uncultured Methanosarcinales archaeon | reverse complement strand
TCAGATAAGTTCCAAGAAGATATCAATTTGAAATTCAGTAAAATACAAAATACTATCGAAAAAAACAATCCTATTAATCAAGAAGCTCAAAAAGAAAAACAAAAAGATGAATTCAGAACTGCGTTGGCGAGGTCTTTATCTACAACAGTCTATGTTCAAACTTTTGACCGTTTGCGTATTACCTCACATAATTTTAATAATTCTTTAACACCAAGAATTGCTGGTGAGTTTAGTATTGGACTAAAGGATTTTCCGAATCAAAATAGCTTTAAAAAAAGGCAAGATCGCTTTAAAGAAGAGAACAAGAGAATTATTAGTTTTGTTGATCATGATTCTTCAGGCGTATATATTTTAGCTAGAAGAATAACTGGTTCTGGAAATAATGATTTTAGATTATACTCTTTTAGTTTGGATGGAAGAAATAAAGAACTTAGTGCGCCTATTGTTGGTTCTTTAATGGATGCTGATTTTAATGTGGCTTCACTTTGTGTGGAAAATGGATTAATTTCTTTTGGTGCTATTAAAGACGGGGTTCCTGGTATCTATTCATATAATAAAAATAATAATGTTCTTAGTCTTTCATCTGAAACATTGCAGATGCCTACTAGTATTTTATCGCCATCATCTGGTCTTGTTATTACGAAAAATGGGGTTTCTGAAGGTAAAAATAACATTGCTAATTTCGAGTATTCTTCCGAACATAGTATGTATCTAAAGAATAATGATCTTGTATTCTATGTAAATGAGAATAAGTTAGGAATTGTTGATGTTCAGTCTAAAGATGTTGCTTCTTTCTCTTCTCAAGATTTGCGTGTTGCTGCGCATGAAGATAATTCAGGTATTCAGGTGATAACTTCTCTTGATTCTTCGAGTTTTGAAGTTGCAGAGTATTCAAAAAAAGAGAATATATTTTCTGGTTCAAATGGAACGCAGCGTTTTGTTCTTAAAGATTCTTTGTTTAAAGATATTAATTATATTCGTTCTTTTAACAAGAACATTTTCTTTGCTCAATCAGATACGCAAGCTTTTGCAGTATATCATGTTGGCAATACGCCCCATGTTGAAGTATTAAACATTACTAATTTTAAAAATATTCGAGGTTAATAGAATGGTGAATAATTTATTCGTACAAAGTATAAGTGTAACTGGTTCAAAGAAGGCTGCAAGAGGGAAATTTAATGAAGATTCCTATATTGCTGATTCTGAAAAGGGAATTTTCATTACTGCTGATGGTATTGGTGGTAGAAATGCAGGCAAACTTGCTAGCCAAACTGCGGTCAATGTATTATATCATGAGCTTAAAGGATATCATCATATGATTGAAGATGGTTCTCTTGATACAGTTGATATTTTGGATTCGCTAAAAGATGCTGTCGTTCTTACTAATGCTGATAGAAGCGTGGTTTCAAAAGGTCCTGATCTTATTCGTTCAGCTGTTCAGCGTGTTGGTGTTCTAAAAGGGATGTTGCTTAAGGATAAAACGTTAGATAATAAATGGATTCCTTCGTATGTTGAAGAACTTCTTGAAGATCTTCAAGATTTTAATAAGATTAGAGGTACAAGGCAGCTCTCGGGTATGGGTACTACGCTTGACGGTGTGTATCTTAGTAATGATCGAGCATATATTGCTCATGTTGGTGATGGTCGAGTTTATAAAATTTCTACTGATGGGTATATTCGCCAATTAACTAATGATCATATTTCTGAATGTACTTTACCTCCGCAAATAAGTTCTTTGGAGAAAACAATTCGGACTGAAAGAAATGGTTTAATTTCTTACATTGGCTCTGGTTCTGATTTACTTGTTGATATTTTCTCTATTCCTTTTCGTTCTGGAGAAACAATTTTAATGCTTACTGATGGTTTTACAAAAGCTATTGCGGAACCTGAACTTGTTAACGCTGCAGGTAATTGGACTCATTTTGAAAAGCGTATTATGGATTTGTATACTAATCCTGAGTGGATGTCGAAAGTTTATGGTCGAGTGTATGATATTTCTCAAACAGAAGCGCAAAAGACGTTATCAGAAAAAGATCATGCAACAATTATTGCAATTCGGAGAAATGATTAATAATGTCTGTAGATAGAAAGTTACGTGAAGCAATGTATGATCAGGGTTTTGTTTTTGAAAAGTATATTGAAGATCTTCAAGAGGTCTTTGGTGATCAAGTTGCATTCTCAAGTCCTACAAAACGAGTTCACCCTGTCATGTTTGACGGTTCAGATAATTATGATGCTTTTATGAAAATAAAAAAATTTCCAATTCTTTCTCAAAATATTGAGTGGGCGGAGAATACTTTTAAAGCGTATTTATCTGTAAAGAATAATCCTGATTTTAATTTAGATAATTTTTTACCATTGATTGGTACGGAGCCATATGTTTTTGGAGATTACAGAGGAGTTCTCATGCCTTTAGGAATTACTAATCTTGCGGCGTATGGTTTTGATAATCCAGACATGTCTTCTGAAGAATTTCTTTCTATTATGATGCAATCTTTTAATGGTCTTCGAAAGATGCATCAATCAAAGTATAAGCATCGAGATTTCAAATTATCTCAAATGATTCTTGATAAACTTTGTTCTCGTTGGCAAGATAATCATTGGATGTTAGGAGATTATGAAACTGCTTCTATAAAAGATGATACAACAACCGCAAAAAATGATTCAATATTTTGGTCTCCTGAATTTTGGAAAAATCACACGGATAAGTCTGGAAAGATATCTTCTGGGAAGGTAGTTTTGGATGAACAAACAGATATTTTTGCTGGTGGTGCTTCTTTTTACATGCTTAAAGTTTTGTCTCCGAATGGATTTAAGTCATTTTTTGGGGGTGGCTTAAAAGTAAGTTATAGTGATTATATTTATCATACTATTGAGGATAGTGCTAGAATTAAATCAAACGAAAAATATTATCTTCACCATTTAACAAATCCTGCTTTCCCTGGTGATGGTATTCTTCCTCGAGGAAAAAAAGATAGTGATTTTCGTGTTAAGTCTGCACAAATTATGTGGGAGGAATTATCTGATCCCTATAGTGGTGTAACTCAACATATGGTTCCTGAGTTTTTTTCAAAGAAAAAATCTTCTGCAAAGGATGAGCCTAAATCAAAATCTTTTAAGAATATTTTTCAGTCTGAGAAAAAAGCAATAATTACACCACCACCACCACCAAAACCTGTTGACCCAAAGGATACTGCTTTTTACAAAGATTTTATGGTTTTGTACAAATCTGCGGAAAAAGAATTATCATCTGCTTTGCGTTCTGGCAGGGATGCTCTTGGTTTTCTTGAAGGTAAAAAAGCATATGATTTGTATCAATTAGTACATGATGTGCAAGCATCCTCTAATAAAAATGAACTTGCTGGTCTTGCTGATGTTGAAGAGAAATCGGGTTATTTGGTTAACACTCATCGTGATAAACTTCTTTTCCCCGAACGGGACATCATAAAAAAAGAATTAGTTCGGTTTAAAAAAATTCTTAAATTAAATTCTTCAGAAGCCAGATTAAATGAAATGAGAAAAATAAGAAATAATTTTTTCAGTGCTTTGCAACGTGCAGAGATGTATTCTCAAAGCGATCTTGATTTAATGCAAGAATCTAACGAAACGTATTCATATAATCAAGTAAGCTCTAATAAAACTCCTTTTTTAGAAGAAATAACTGCTGAATTCAATAAATTTATAGGAAAATGATTAATAAAAAAAACAAAGGATCTTCTCTTGAACAACAAGTACGTAGTATTTTTATTCAACTTAATAATTTGGAGTCTCCTCAACACCTTCTTTTGTATATGCAAAATGTTTCACCTACAAAAAATAGTTCTCTCATTTTAGCAACGCCTTCAGGGGATGTTCTCAACAGATTTCCTCTTGAGAAAGGAGATTCTCCTCTTGGTTTCCTTGATAATGGAAATACGTTTGTTATAAAGACAGACATCAGTAAAAATTACCGATCATTCATTGAGAAAATATCTTTTTTGGATTTAGAGACTGGTGATTTGAAAAGAACATTTTCATTTACTGGTCAGCACCCTTCTCGTGTAGTTCTTAATCCTTCAAAGAATAATATTTTGTATACAAAAAAACTTGGTTCTGAATTATTACATGCAGATATAACAACAGGTACAGCAACTACTATTCAGGAAAAAATGGATTATGAACAAATATTTTTACCTCTCGCTTGCGTTTCTCCTTCAGGAAATTATTGCATGTATAGAATGGCCAATCATGAATTTGGAAATGAGGTTTTTACCTATCTTGCTGATATTTCTGATCCTTCAGAACCTTCTGTATTTATTCCTGCTAAATTAAATGGTTTGAGAACTTCTAAGTTTTTTGGTTTTTTACCTGATGACAGAATGGTTTTTGGAAATTGTGCAAGAGGTATTTTTACATATTCTCCTGTGACTAATGAAACTGAAGAAATTGGTGGTTTTGATAGTTCTGGTTTTATATTACTTTCTGAGAAGGGAGTCTTTTTTAGAAAACAACATCAAAGTGATTCTGCAAACACATATTTTTTTGATTTTGAAACAAAAGAATCTGTTAACCTAGATGTAAAAATGCAAAGACCTCATTCACTTTCTATCTCTCCTGATAATAAATACTTATCTTTTGTTGATCAAGGTGATTCTCTTGATTCTTTACACGTTTTTGATTTGGAAACTGGAGAGCTCTCTGCACATAAGGGGGTTGTTAATGGTAGTTATTGTTGGAGCCCTTTAGGAGGTCATAGTTTTGACTCAAGGTAAATCTCCTAATAAAAAAACTCTTGAAGGGGATGTTAGAGATACTTTTAAGTTATTGAGAGGTGCATCTTTTAATGAATTTCTTGATAATGCTGAAGTAATTAAAGGTTATAATAGAATTTCTGGGTCTGTTCATTTTGATAGGTCTGTAGTTTTTGATGATAGTTCCTTACTTGATATCAAACCCGGTTCTATAATTACTTTAGGTCCTGGTGTTGTATTGTATAGTTCAGGTCTTGTTAAAGCTAAAGGAAATAAGAAGAATGGTTTTATTTCCTTTAAAGGCACTCCTGGATCTTCTGGAAATATTTTTCTTCAAGGTGAAGATAATAAATCCAATATATTTGATTATTGTTTGTTTCAAGATATGCATGGTCCTCCTGTTGGTTTGGGTTTTGATCCTGCGCTTGTAGGTGGTGGTGCTATCCTTTCTACTAATGTTGATTTACTGATTGCTAACTCTAAATTTTATCAGGTATCTTCTGGTTCTGGCGGCGCTATTGATTTTCGTAATTCAAAGTTAAAAATAGTTAACACTGTCTTTCAAGATTGTAGTTCATTATATGTGGGAGGTTCAGTAAAGGCGCTTTCTGCTTCTGCAGAAATTAATAATTCTAAATTTATAACTTCTCATGCCGGACATGGTGGTGCGATGTATCTTATGGAATCAAAATTAAAGAGTTCAAAGAATGTTATGTATGATTGTTCTGCAGAAACTGGTGGTGCTATTGTTTTAGCGAATGGTTGTTCTGCAACTATTAAGGACATTAAAATTGCTGGTTGTAAAGGACTTCGTGGAGCGGCAATTGATATAACTGGTTCAAAAGTAAAATTATCTGGTGGGGAGATTCGTGGGTCGGTAGCAGGTGATCATCTAGGCACTATATTTTCTGTAAACTCTTCTTTACGTGTTGTTAAGACTAATATTGCAGAGAATTATGCCTTTGCAGGTTCTGCAATTTGTTCAAAAAATGGTAGTTTAACTTTGATCGGAGCAAAGATACGAGATAATGTGTCCACTCTCACTACTGGTGCTATTTATTTAATGGATTCCACTTATTCTTCGTGGTTCTCAACTTTTAAAAATAACGTTCCTGGAAATGTGGTACGCGTTAAGGAGGTTTCCGATGTTAAATAAAACTCCTTTGAAAAGTCCTTCTCTTGAATCGGAAGTAAGAAAAGTATTTAATGATTTGTCTGCATTTCAAAAGACTAAGACTAATGATTTTCATTTAACTACTATCACTTCTGTTCTTGAACTTAAAGAAGATTATTCTCTTTCAGGAACTGTTCATCTAAAAAAATCTATTGTTGTTATGCCTGGTACTGTTCTTACTATTGAACCTAATACAAAGATTGTTTTCGGCCCTGATGCAATGATCTATTGCATGGGTTCTCTTCAAGCAAATGGTGAAGAGGATTCTCCAATATTGTTTAAGGCTGAGGGTGAGATTTCTGGAAATATACATCTTCGTGGTGTTCCTAAAAATCCAAACTTATTTAATTATTGCAAATTTGATGGTTTAACTGGATTGTCCGAGAAACTTTTTAATCAGTTTAATGAAGATGCTGAAAAAGGTGTTTCGTTCTCTTCTGGTGGGGCAATTTCTGGGTTTGGAACATCCATTAGTATTAGCTATTCGCGTTTTGAAAATAATCGTGCAAAAAAATATGGTGGCGCAATTGATTTACGTTCATCAAAGGCGAATATTTCTCATTCATATTTTGACAGTAATGAATCTTTGAAAGAAGGTGGTGCAGTGTATGCTAAAGATTCTCAACTTAATATTACTAACTCAAATGCCAGTAAGAACGTTGGATTTTCGGGAGGGTTTTTGTGTTTAGTTGATTCGCGAGCATGGTTTTCTGATAACAATTACGGATTTAATAAGTCAACAAATGTTGGTGGGGTTATAGCTATCAAAGATTCGCAAGTGGATAGTATGCATGATGAGTTTTATTTAAACAATTCAGAAATGAATGGTGGCGTGTTGTGGATGTCGGATTCAGAATTATCCCTAAAAGAATCTAATATTATTGAGAATGCCTCCAATCACTATGGGGGTGTAATCACTTCTATTAATTCAACATTAAATATTTCGGAATCGTATTTTGAAGAAAATAAAACAAAAAAAAGTGGTGGTGTGCTGCAGCTAGTAAATTCCGAAGTTGTTATTGATAGTTCGCGTTTTATTAGAAATAAAGCTGAATTGTTTAGTGCAGGAGTATTTGAGGCTAAGGATTCAACTATTACAATCATTAACTCTGAGTATAGATTGAATACTGCACCTTCTTCAGCTTGTTTTGATCTCTATGATTCAACAGCATCAATTATTGATTCCGTTTTTGATGCTAATCATGCTTTGGCTCAGGGGGTAGGTTTTGCAAGAGATTCTACTCTTAAGCTTGATAATTCTTCAATTGTTAATAACGATGCAGGAATCGATTCTGCAGCTATTGTTCTGGAGGATAGCACATATACTCACACTCGTTGTGAGTTTGCTAATAATACTCCAAAAGATGTACATATTGTGAGGTTTGATTCTTGACTGATAAAGAAACTCCCAAAACAAGTACTCTCGAATCAGATGTGCGAGAGACTTTTCAAGAGCTTAATGTAAAAGAAAAAGATCAAAAATCTTCAGAAAAATCTTCCTCTCCTAAGTTTTCTCTAAAAAATATTTTTAAAAAAGTAATTCCTAAATCACGTGCTGCACGGATTGGTCTTACCACTCTTACTTCTCTGTTAGTAGCTGGAACTGTTTTGTATAGTGTGTATAAACCTTTTCAAGATATTGTGCAACCCGTAACTGATCTTGTGAATGTCGGCATTGTAACTGGAAAAATAAATAAAACCTATTCTATGGAATTTCCTAATTATAATATCTCTTCTGATTTAGTTGTATCTAAAGGAATATATTATGTGAAGAAACCAATTCTTGTGCGCACTAATGCTCAATTAACTATTGCTGCAGGAACTTCTATTTATTTTAAAAATGACACTTATATGGATATTGAAGGGATTCTTCTTGCAGATGGTTCTGATCAAGATCCTATTTTATTTTCTTCTGGGGAAGATTTTAATCATTTGAATCAAAACTGGAATGGTTTAGTTTTTTCAAACGAAGTTTCTAAATTTTCTTCTTTACTTGATTATTGCACTATTGAGAATGCTTGTTCTTCAAAGACTGATCGTTCTGCAGCAATTACTATTGATCGTGCTGAAGTTAGGATTTACAATTTCTCAATTAAGAACAATAAATCTATTAATGGTTCAATTATTTCTGTTAATAATGGTTCTCTTGAGATGATTGAATCACGCATTGTTGATAGTGAGTTGTGGTATTCTGGTACAACTGTTCTTGTAGACAGTTCCTTAATTCGTTTTGATAAGGTTAAGTTAACTGATAATCATCTTCATAGTCGTTATAATCCTAGTGTTTATGGTCATACTGTTGAAGGTGTCATTAATACATCTCATTCTGATGGTTTCATAAAGAATAGTGTTGTTATTGATAATAGTTGTAGTAATTGTTCTGCGGGTCTTGTTCTTAGAAATTCAACGATAGAATTATTGAATAATGATATAATAAATGATTGTGGTGAAGGTCTGGGTGTAAAATGGCATTAGGAAAAGGAACTTCTCTTGAATCAGAAGTTAGAAAAACATTTGCTATTCTTAATTTGAATAAAGATAAGTCTCCCCCTTCTCGTGTTGTGCGATCTGGTTTGTCTTATCTTGCGCCCTTATTTGCAACTATTTTTGCTATTGGTGTTTTTTGGCCTTCTACTTTGAATCCATTTAAAGAAAATGTTAATCTTTTAAATTATGTTAATGATACAACTATTGTTGTTCTTGATTCTTCTGCTGTTCTAAATCCAGCTAATGATGCAACTCTTGTTGTTTCTGAGTCATTAAATGTTAAGAAATCGATAGCTCTTTATGAACGTCCTGTGTTGGATAAACAGAGTTATCTTTATGATTCTGTTTTTAGTAATGATGTTATTGTTGATTCAATCCAAATATTGGATTCTTTGGTTGCAATTACAGAGAATGAACTACTTCAAGAAAAATCGGATAATGTTTTTGATTCCTTGTTGAATGATTATATCTCTTCTCTTCCATTTACTGTGCTGCCTGCTTCTAATACTGTTCGAGTTATTGATAATCATTATGGTTTTGAAGGCTGTTATAAAATTAATTTTATGGAAATAGAAAGTAGTATTATTCAGCAAAAAAATTATTTTCGTTCTTCTAGGCAAAAAGATTTTTCTTTTGAAGTTGATTTTTCTGAGATTCATAGTAATTTATTTGTTCGAGTTTACAATATAATGAATAAAAAATTTCCTGTTGATGTAGTTTTTCCAGAGTATTATTCTTCTGGTCTTGTTTTTCCTATTGATTCTTTGAGAGATATTCGTGATGATATTAGACTTTTGGAATTGTTGGATACTGTGAGTAGAGCGGATAATTCTACCTTTAGCGAATTTCCTTTGTATAATATTTCTTCTAATTATGACTTATCTAAAGGGAATTATTTAGCAGAAAAAAATATTGTGATTGCTGAAGACGCAACATTATCTGTTGCTCCTGGTTCAACAATTTATTTAACTTCAAATAATGAAATCCAAGTTAATGGGAGAATTATTGCCGAAGGAACTAAAGATGAGCATATTGTGTTCTCTTCATCTTCTGTTGGTGAAGATGACTCTTGGGGTGGTTTGCTGTTTAGGACGAAAGAACTTTCTTTTTTTAGGTTTTGTAAATTTGGAGATTCAAGACTTGGTTCTTTGAAAAACGGGGATTTTGTCGCTGTACGGCATACGCGTCATTTTGCTTTAAAAAATTCATTTTTGTATAATGGTATTTGTGCTGAGTATAATTTGTTGTACGATGCAAATATTTTCGGAAATGATCCCATCGGAGTTGATGCATGGAGTCAGATAAAATAATAAAATGACGAAAAAAAATTTAAACAATGGAAAATCTTTAGAGTCTGATGTTCGTTCTACTTTTGAGTCTCTCAATGAGAAGTTTATGTCTGATCCTGTTTATGTTTATGATGAGGCTGTTAAGTTATATTTGACTGGTTCGCTTAGCAAGGCATCTGATTTGTTATCAAGTCACAGTTCTAATAATATTTATCATCCTATAATTAGTTTGCAGGGTGTTATTGCTTATGTTCAAAAAGATTATGGTTCTGCTTTTGTATGTTTCAAAAAAGTTGTTGACCTTAATCCTTCAGCTACTCTTGATGCATACTTTGTTGGTGCTTCATTATTTAATCAGCATGATGTTCTTGCTTTTGATTATTTTAAACTTGTTAATGAAAATGGTCATTTTAATGATATGAAAAGAATTTCAAAGGTACCTCTGTCTGTTTATCCCAAAATTAATCGTGATCTTATTGATTTTTTTGATTACCTAGATTCTTTATCTGCATTGCGAATTCAAAATGTGAGTGAGTTTGGTAAAAGAACTCGCATGATCTTATCTGCTAAAGAAAAATTTCCTCATAATTCTGCGATTCAACAGATTCCTTCCACATTAGAATTGGATGTACCTCCTATGGATGTTTTTTTCAATCCCCAACCTGTTCGTGATTCTTCAAAAAACAAAATTATTTTTCCTGAAGTTGGTAATGATGATATATATGTAAATCATCCTCTTCCTAAAGAAAAATCTTCTCCTCATTCAATTTTTGTAGAAAAACCTAGTTCTCCAATTCAGGTAACTGGTATTTTAAATAGTGTTTTAGAGGCTAAGGAAAGCTCATCTCCTAAAAAATCTTTTAAAATAGATGCAAATAAATTATCTTCTGTTTTGGTAAAGGGTGGCTTGTTGGCTATTGAACTTTCTCTTTTTTATCAATTTGTTCATGAGCCATTTTTTGATATGGCTACTGATGCTTTCAGTAAACTAGTTTCTCGTGTTCCTTATGATTATTCGCAGTCTTTATTTGTTAGAGAATCAATAAATAAGGTGATTTTTATGTATGCTCCTTTAACTGCCTTATCTTCTCTTGCAATTCAAACTACTATTGCGAGTAAAAAAGTAAGAAATAATATTTTTAATCGACTTGCATATTTTTTACCTGTGGTACCAGCAATTAGTACTGTTGCAGGTTTTGCTTTGGGTGCTTTTGGAGTTATGTCAACAGATAATGGAAACCCTGAAGCTTTACTTGGTGGCGTGTATGCTGGTACTTTCTTGACGACTTCATTTTTAACATATTTGGGATCGAGAGATAATACTCCTTAGTATTTTTTATAATATTTTTAGTTAGATGAATAATAAAATGGCAAAACAAAATAAACTCAATGAATCTTTAGAGTTTGATGTTCGTTCTACTTTTGGTTCTATTAAAAAATCTTTCATGTCTGATCCTTCTTATGTGTATGAGAAAGCTGTTGATTTGTATTTATCTGGTTCTGTTAGTGAAGCGTCTGCTTGTCTTTCTACTGGGACTTCAATTCATCAGCATTTACCTTCCGTTAGCTTACGTGGTATTATTGCTTATGTTAATGAAGATTATGAAACTGCTACTTTGTTGTTTAAACAAGTTGTTAAGGCTGATGAATCTGCTACTTTGGATGCTTATTTTGCTGGTGATTCTTTACTTCATTTGCGCAATATGGATTCTTATAATTATTTTGGTATTGTTGAAGGTGGTCGCGACAATGACTCTTCTTTACAGGTTGTTGCTGGTGCCAATCCTCAAGTTTATTCTCCCTCAGAAAAAGTTTTTGATCTCGTACTTAAAAAAGCAAAATCTGATTTTGTGTCATTTAATGGGTTAAAACGTTTTCATAAAGATTTGTTTCTTGTGCAAAAACGTTTTCCTAAAAATGATGGTCTTGTAGATATTGCTTCATCTGAATTATTATCTGAAGCATATAAGTTACTTTCAAAAGAAAAATATGAAGATGCTTTTAACATGTTGGTTGACGTTTGTGAATTTTCGCACATTTCTACTGATGCTGGTGTGATTGTAAATAAAGTTATTGATCATTATCGTAAGCAAGATAACAAGTCTTCTAAACTTGCACTTAATAAGATTTATGAGCGTTGCTCAACCAAACGTCATTTTGGTGTTAGTTCTAATATCAAAAATAATCTTGCAAAATTTATTGATAAACCTACTACTGTCTTTCTTAAAAGTCTTTATGGTGATGATTACAGAAGTAAGTTTTCAAAAGTTGCGGGTAAAGTTTCTGGTGCTGCTTTGGCAACATCTAATCTTTTTTTGTATAAACCTTGGATGTTGGATGTTATAACTGCCGACTACAAAGCCTCACCAAGTTTTTTTAGTTTTGAACGTGATTCAAGGAACCTGTTGGAAAACGGTGCCCTATATGGTGGTATTAATGGTTTGGTTCTAGGTCTTACGGTTTTATCTACTATTGCACTGGTATCTTCCAAGCCTATTAAGAAAACTTTGTCTAATTTTAAATATCCTGAATGGTTGTTACCCGGTTTGTCGTTAACTGGTTTTGTTGGCGGTTCTCTCGGAGGGATTCTTGGAGGTCCTGACGGAGTAGTTGCACTTTCTTATTTAGGTCCTGCTGCTTTTTGGGGTGTTTGGGAGATGGTGAGATATTCAATTAAATATTCGTAATATTCATTAAAATAATATTAAAAAATAAAAATGGAAAAACAAAATAATAAAAACAAACGAGGCGATTCTTTAGAGTCTGATGTTCGTTCTACTTTTGGTTCTATTAATCAGCAGTTCATGTCTGATCCTGTTTATGTTTATGAAAAAGCTGTTAAGTTATATTTGGCTGGTTCAGTTAGTGATGCTTCTGATTTTCTTTCTCGTGGTACTTCTTCTGATTTGCATTTACCTTCAATAAATTTGCAGAAAATTTTAGAAACTCGTAATGATTTAGATAGTCCTTTACATCATATGTTGTTTAAACGTTCCAATTCAGCAATTTTAGCAACTCCTTCAGGTAAAAAAATAAAAAAGTATTCTCTTGATAAAAAAGCTTCTCTTATGAGTTTTACTAAGGATGGATCTGCATTTCTAACTTATACGCGTGAACAAAAACCTTCGACTGCAATAAACATTGATGTTATTCAAACATCAACAGGAAGAAAACTTAAGAACTTTAGCATTGAGAATGCTTCTAAAAAAGTATTGTGTCATCCTGTTTTAAATCCCTATTCTAATGAATTATTTGCTGTGGTTAAAGATAGTTTGCATGTTATAAATTTGGATTCTTTGTCTTCTGTGATTATTGATACTAATATGCATAGTGAATATGTTGACTATAATCCGCATTTTTCATTTTCTCATTTAGGGAACTATGCGTTATATCGTCATTCAAATAATTCTTTTTATTTGTATGGTTCAAATTTGAATGGTTCTAAAATATCTCAAGAACTTCCTAAAAAAATAGATGGCGCGGGTTCAATATCTTATTTGGGCTTTGACAATCATGAGAATTTGTTTATACAAATTGATCGCGAAGATTATTATTCTGTTTCTTACAAGTCAATTTTTCTTAAAAAACCCAATATGACAAAACACATATTGTCTGATGATTTGCTTCCAGATGATGAATTTATTGGTGGTGTTGATGTGGTAAATTCTCGAGGTGTATCTTTCAAATCGCGTTATACTGCTTATGTATTTGATTTTCATTCGAAAGAGATTTTTTCACTTCCTCAACTACCTGGGGTTTTTCAAAATGTTAGTTCTATTTCTCCTGATAAGAACTACATTTCTTCTTTTTGGATGGGTTCTTCTGTAGATGTTATTAACATTTCATCTGGCAAAAGGTATGAAATCGAAACTGGTGGTAATATTATTTGGAAACCTTTACCAAAGTTAACTCGTGGAACTGAATGGCTGTTTTGATTCATTTCTCTTTCATAATTTATCCCTAACATTTATAAATAAAACCCATATTCTTATGATTAATAACCTTTTTTATGGGCCTGTAGCTTAGCCTGGATAGAGCGTCCGGCTTCGGACCGGAAGGTCGGGGGTTCGAATCCTCCCAGGCTCGCCATATTTTTCTTTTTTTGAATATTTACTTGTGGTTTTTTGATTTTGTTGGATTCTTTGAATTTTGCTGAGAATTTGTTTTGCAATTTCTGGCATAACTGAGTTTACTCAGTTATTCCTATGCTCACTAAATTTTTTCTTGAATAATTAGTAGAATTTATTTTCTTACTTAAGAAGTGTATTGTTATACTAAAAAATTTCAACAGAGATTTTTTCTCTGGGGTTTCTTGGAACGCCAGTGTGCGTTCTAAGACTTAGAAACATCAAAATGTTTCAAAGTAATACCCCGACCTCATAGAAATCATAGATTTCTAGGACACCAGAAACTTTGTTTCTGTGTGTTTAGGTCGAAATTTTTGGTACAAAAAAACGCTTTGCGTTTTTGGTACAAGAAAG
>CAZFEG010000015.1:0-14219 GCA_964517565.1 uncultured Methanosarcinales archaeon | reverse complement strand
GCCAACAACGACTGTTGTTATGCGCACCAGAAACTTTGTTTCTGCGTGTTCAGGTTGTGGGTGTTTATGCCATTCACGGTGCAACAATTATGACGAATTTTCATGATATTCGTATGTTTATATATTCCTTTTACAAAATTTTGTATGTGGTAAATGAATTATTCTCTATTTGTATTGTTTCATCTTGATTGGCTAATTTTTGCACTGTCAACTCAACTTGCTTATGATGTATTTTATGTTTTTTTTACCTTTTGTTCACAAATAGTAATATTAATAAAGTACTTTCATTCATTTTATTGTTATATGGTTGATGACACATTTAATCAGTTCAAAACTAAGTTCAAGAAAGAAATTGATGGAATTATTGATATTGATGAACTTAAAGAACTTTTTGCAACTGAAATTGCTCGCAGAGATACTCTGCTCAAAGAATTGCAAGAACAGAACAAATTGATTCTTAATTCAACTTTTAAGGCAAAAAAAGATTTATTGGATAAATAACTTCATTAATATCCTTCTATTTCTGTTTTAATGGCCTTTTTGTTTTTGATCACATATTCAGCATGTTTAAATAACTTGCTTATATTTAGTATTGTACGATGCAAGTAAAACATAATCATAATTGTCAACTCTGCAGTACTTCAAAAACATGTTTTGTTTTTTCAGAGTATTCTATGCTCTTCTCAGTTTGTAGAGATTGTTATGATGATTTGATAAAAAATATTCAACATTTTGAAGTGCAAGATGATGTTTGTTCGTTTTGCGAACAATTTGTTGAGGTAAAAAAATTCTCAGGATATGAAGACTCGCTCTTTTTTTCAGATATATTTATTTGCGCAACTTGTTTTGATAAAATGAAAAATCTCATTAATATTGATACAAGCGAATAAGGGATGGTTTTTTTGAGAGAAATTAATATGGCAAATGCCTGATCTTCAGCATTTAGTTTTTTATAAAATTAATTTCCTACAAATCAGCACCTTACAATCCCTACATGGAAGGTGGTGGGATTTACGGTACATATTTAAGAGGTCTTCTTTTCTACATACTATGAAACAAGTGAGAGAAATGACTTATGTTGTAATTTTTGATACTTGTTTAAGTTTGTTTCTTTTGAAGGAATGTTTGTTTTTGCATTCTGTTGATATGCTTAATAAATTTATTTCTCAAGATTTAGTTTTTTGTAATGACTCTGTTGTAAACAGCGATTGTGACTTAGTTGCGGGCGATGTCATACGTTTTCTTACACCTCAGGAACTTGAACCACCAGTACAAGAAAAATACGACATACTTTACGAGGATGAGTTTCTCTTTGTTGTTAATAAACCTGCTCAGTTACCTGTTCACCCTGTTGGAAAATATTATTTTAATACACTCACAAAAATTCTTGAACGAGATGGTTTTTCAAATCAAGGAAAACTTTTCCCTATACATAGAATTGATAAAGAAACATCGGGTATTGTACTCTTTGCAAAAACGAATGAAGTAGCAAAAAAATTACAACTATTGTTTTCTGGAGAGGGAGTTGAAAAAATATATTTAGGAATCATTATGGGTGTGTTGCCTCAACTTGAAGGAGTTTTTTCTTGGAGCTTGCGACAAATAGATACTGACCTTATTAGAAACACAGTTATTGTTGCAAAAGATGGTAAACTTGCAAAAACGACTTATCGTGTGCTTGAATTTGTTGAAGAATTTAGTTTGATCCGCTTGAAACTCTCTACTGGCAGAAAACATCAGATACGAGTTCATTTAGCTACTGCAGGAACGCCTTTAGTTGGAGATAAACAGTACGGTTCTTATCCTGATTTATTTCTTAAAGTCTCAGACAATCCTTTTGGGAATTATGCTGAAATTGAAAAAAAACTTTTTATGTCGAGACAGGCACTTCACTGTGCTGAAATATCTTTTTTACACCCTTTTATTTCTAAAAAAATGACTTTTCGCTCAAAATTACCTGCAGATATGCTTTCTTTTTTAAACTCGAAAGGATTCAAAAAACAGGTATTGTTCTAGCTCTTTTACTTAGTTCTCTGTTTGTTTTTCTTCGGTTTGCCAGATGGGGGCTTTGTTCGTGTTCTTAAATTTCTTTTTACTGTATTTTTATCCTTTTTTACGTTTTTAAAGTATTATTAGGCATTATACTGAAGTATTTATATTAGCTACTCCTTAGTAGTTCTCTAACGAAAGGTTTATATATTAGTAAATTCATAAGTACATTGTTAACAAATTCAGAGGGATTAATAGATAAAGTTTATAAACCCTTGAATCAAAAACTGTATTCCGAGAATAATTGTCCACAACAAAATTCTTGAATATTAATCGTATGAAGATAATACTATTTAGCTGTAAGAGGCTCATAAAAAGAGGCGTAAGATGGAATCATCCAAACAAAGAATCCTTGATGTACTAAAACAGGTCCTTCCTGACGAAGATGCAGAAAAAATAGTATTTTATTTACGAGGAAAAATCAATATTTCTGAGTTTATAATTGCAGAAGAACTAGATTTAGAAATCCATAAAACAAGAAATCTCCTCTATAAACTCCTTGATTCAAACCTTGTAAGTTTTAAAAGGAAAAAAGATAAAATTAAAGGCTGGTATATTTGTTACTGGGATTTTAATGAATCTACAATATCTCATCTTGAAGATAAACTTCGAGCAGAAACTATAATTAAAATACGCCAACGACTAGAAAATGAGAGTGGAGTCTTCTTTTATATGTGTAAATATGCGCATGCTCGCCAAAATTTTGAAATCGCATTTGAAAATGAGTTTAAATGCCCGGAATGTGGAGAACTCATGAATCAAGTTGATAATGCTCGAACAATCGAATTCTTAAAAAACCGTTTAGAAGAACTACTTATTATTGAAGAAAAAGCTGAGTCTTTAAAATTTAAACCAAAAATAATCAAACCAAAAAGCGATCCAACCAAAGATATTACTGCTAAAGAAATCTATTCAGTAAAAAAAACCACTAAGAAAAAGGTGGCTGTTAAGAAAAAAACTTCTATTAAAAAAGCAAGTTCTGCTAAAAAATCTGCAGTTGTTAAGAAAGAACCAACTAAAACAAAAGCAAGTTCTGCTAAAAAACCTGTTCTTAAGGAAAAAACGTCTGTTAAGAAAAAAAGCATTACTAAAAAGGCGACTGTTAAGAAGGTAAGTTCAGTTAAAAAGAAATCTCCTGTTAAGAAAAATAGTTCTTCTAAAAAAACGAGTTTTGTCAAAAAAGCTATGATAAGATTAAAAAATATTTAACAGCTAAATCTCCAAAAACTATTTTAACTTAAACAATTTTCTTATCTATTCAATGCTATTTTGTCCAAAATGTGGGGGTTTATTGAAAACTCGACTTGAAGAAAGTGTTTCTACTAATTATTGCTCTTGTGGTTATGAAAAACAATTAAAAAAAGACTCTATAGTCAAAGAATTAGTTGAAACAAATGATGTTATTATAGAACCAACAGAGGTAAATCCTTTAGCGGATGAAGAACATGTTTGCAAAAAATGTGGATATGGAAAAGCAATTCTTGTAGCACCTCAAGTAGCTGTTCGAGAAACATGGGGTCATAGCGAAACAAACCATCCAGCATATATATGTGGGAAATGTGGCTATAAAGAGTTTATTTGAGCAAAATTTTTGTGTTAACAGTTATTTTTAGAAATAACTATTTCTTCTTAACTTTCAGTTTATCCTTAACAGCTTTATCAGAAATAATTGCAGAATTACCATTTGGATCTTCTAAAGTAATCTTGATTGATTCTTGACCCCAAAGAACACGAGTAAGTTTTTTAAGAATGTTTTTTGCTTTCTTTGCATCTTTAGAATCTTCAGCAGAATCACGAATAAACTCAACCTGTTTTTTCATACGATTAAGAATACCTTCAACATTAGTAATATAACCATTAGAAGCTGCACCAGGTTCGATATTACCAACATGAGCAATTTTAACAGTTGCAGAACTAGATTTAATAATTCTAATTTTCAAATCTTCTTCACTTGCAACTTCAACAGTAAATTTAACAGGATCTAACTTTTGTAAAGACTCAACATCTGCTTTGTGATACTTACAAGCATTACAATCCATAGAAAAAATAGCGATAGGACCAAAAAAAGGGATGTCTCTTTCCATCTCCATTAAGGTCAGTTCATTCTTACCACAAATAGGGCATTTTTCATTTTCCATAAGATCCATTTGCGGTATTTCTTCTGTCATGAACAAGTTGAATCCTTTTTACTTTAAAAAGTTTATGTTGTTTTAATATATACAATAACCCTTGTTTTTTTTGTTGAATTTCTTTTTCGTTAAATTTATAAAACCAGACACCTTTCCTTTTTTTTATGAACGTAGAAACTATTACTTTTGAGGCTAAAGCAAATACATTTGCTGATTGTATTCATCATAAGTAGTTCTGACTCTTTTAATTCTAAATATTCTATACTGAAAAAATTAAGACTAGTCGAAAGACTCTTTTCTTTTCAAAAAATTTCTTTTCTTGGTGGCATTAGTGTAATTTGGTTAGCACAAGAGACTGTGGATCTCTTAGTCCGGGTTCAAATCCCGGGTGCCGCCCTTTATTTTTGTATGGCTTTTTGTGCTGTTGAAGACTTTTTTTTGAGACGCACTACGCTCGCCTATGCAAGAATGGCCCTTGGTGCCGCCCCATTTTTTATAAACAAAGGTGAATAAAATGACTAAAAATATAAATGAAAAAATAAACAAAGAAATAAGTTTAGAACTTAAACAACAAAATAGTATATCAAAAGACGTTAAAACCGCTCAAGGTATTCATCGTTCTTGATAAGCTTATTTCCAAATCAACTATTGATACACTTGTATCAATGTATGTTACAATATTTAACGAGTCTCCATTCTTTGAAGATTGGAATAAAAAATCTGCGTTAAAAGAACTAAATTATCAAATAAATAATCTTGAGTTTTCAGGTTTACTTGAAACGCAAATAGGTGGTTTTTGTTTTGGCTATTCTCTCCCTGAAAAAAATAGTTCGCGTGTAGATTATGAATTGATTAATTCAATCTTACAAGAAAAAGGTTTTGGATTTGCAAATACATTTTATGTATCGGAAGTTGGAGTAATACCTAATAAACAAAATAAAGGTTTAGGAACGAAATTGCTAAATGGTTTAACTAATCTGATTTCAGATTACGACCTTGTAGTATTTAGAACAAAAAATCCTTTGATGGTAAGAATCGGGGAAAAAGTTTTTGGAAAACCTTTTTTTTCAGAAGTAGAAGAAAGCAGTTATGAAGGAGGAAGAATATATGGATTCAAGCAAAATTAGAATATTAGATAGCGGGCTTCCTGGTCCGAACCTTGTTATTATGGGTGGAGTACACGGCGATGAACCTTGCGGAGTAAATGCAATTAATGAATTTAATACAATTCCTTTAATCGGAAAAATAACTTTAATAATTGCTCATCTTGAAGCAGTTGAAAAAAATGTTCGTTACATCCAAAGCAATCTCAATCGAGCATTTAATTCAGAGAAGGAAACTAAAGAAACAAAAATTGCAGAAAACTTAAAACCTTATCTGGATGAAGCAGACGCTTTATTAGATATACACGCAAGCACAACAAAAGATTCAATTCCTTTTTGTATTTGTGAAGCTCATAGTTTATCCATTGCAAAAAAATTACCTGCTGAAATCATATTAACAAATATTGATAGATTTCACTCAGGGAGCACTGACGAATATATGAATAAACAAGGCAAAGTAGGTATATGCATAGAATGCGGGTATAATAAAGATGAAAAATCTACAATTTTGGCTAAGAAAGCTATTTTGTTTTTTTGTATAGCTTATGGGATGTTTGAAGGAAAGGAATTCGTGATGGATGCTCCTGCAATTTATCGAGCAGAATCTTTATACAAAAGCAAAAATCAGTTTATTCCAACAAAAGATTTTTCGGATTTTGAATTTGTACCGCAAAAAACAATCATTGGATATGATGGTGAAGAGAGTATTTCTTTTCCAAAAGATATGTATGTTGTTTTTGTTAGGGAAAGCAAATCAGGCGGGGAAAGTTTTTTGACACTTTCCTTGGAAAATTAATTTTTTATTTTTTTTAAAAATAATTGCTTTATTAAAAAACGAAAAGTACATAAACAGAAAAAAACAAAATAATGGTGAATACAAATGGAATTAGATACTGCGAAAGGAACAAAGGATATTCCTCCTGAAGATGAACTTCTAAGAGAACAAATAAAAACTCAACTTCAAAGACTTTTTTCACGTTATGGCTTTGTACCTCTAGATACACCTATCATTGAACGATATGATGTCTTGAGTGCAAAATTTGCTGCAGGAGAAGAAAGTGACGCGATGAGTGAAACATACAGGCTACAAGATAATGGTGGAAGAGAACTCGGACTACGATTTGATCTTACTGTACCCTTAAGTAGATATGTTGGAATGAACAGAACATTAAAACTACCTTTTAAAAGATACCAATTCGGAAAAGTATATCGTGACGCACCCATAAAAGAAGGAAGATTCAGAGAATTCACACAATGTGACGTTGATATTATTGGAACAAAAGACATGATCGCAGATGCAACTTGTATTGCAATAATGAAAGAAGCATACGAAGAACTAGGCGTTGCAGTAAAAATATCTATTAACAATAGAAAGTTTCTTGTTGCGCTTCTCACATCAAATGGGATTCCTGAAGACAAACTCGAAGCAGCGATAATGTCGATTGATAAACTTGATAAAAATGGACGAGATGCTGTGCTTAAAGAAGTCAAAGAAAAAGGTTTGGACGAAGACTCAGTAAGTAAAGTTATTGACTTAATGAGTTTACAAGGAAACAATGAAGAAAAACTAGAATTCTTTTCAAACATGCTAAAAGATGACGAAGGTCTAGCTGAACTCAAAGAAGTACTCTCTTATTTTCCAAATGACAAAGATGTAGTATTCACACCATCTCTCGCGAGAGGATTAGGTTATTACACAGGAACAGTCTTTGAAGTACTTGACGCAAAAGGGAAACTAAATAGTTCGATAGGTGGTGGAGGACGTTATGACAAACTTATTGGTTCATACCTCGCATCAGACAGAGAATATCCTGCGGTAGGATTCAGTTTCGGACTTGATAGAATAGTTTTAGTTCTTCAAAAACTAGGTCTTGTTCAAGAACAAAAAACAAGAACAAAAGTTTTTATCATACCAATGCAGACAAAAAAAGAATGTTTTGTAATCGCACAAGAATTGCGAAAAGCAGGAATAAATACTGACATTGATATGAAAGGAAGAGGACTGTCAAAGAACCTAACTTATGCAAATGATTTCAAAATTCCTTATGCAATTATCATCGGAGAAAATGAGTTAAAAGAAAACAAAGTAATGCTTAAAGATTTGGAAAAAGGAGAAAATCTTTTACTGAGTCTTGATGAAGTGATTGCTAAAATAAAAAATTAATATTTTTCTTTTTTCTTTTATAATTTCTTTAGTAGTTATTTTCTTTTTAAAGCATTTTTTTGATGTCACAAGCTTTATAAAGCAGCTTTTGTTTCAGTGAATCATTACAGTTATGGTGATTACTTATGGAAAGAACATATGATTTCAAGAGAATAGAGCAAGAAGTATTAGATCTTTGGAAAAAAAACAAAGACAAGATTGATGCTTCAATTGCAGATTCTAATCCTCTTGGAAAAGAACGATACACTTTCTTAGAAGGACCTCCAACAGCAAACGCGCCTCCCGCACTGCACCATGTTGAAGTAAGAGTATTCAAAGATTTATACACTCGATACAAAGCAATGCAAGGATATAAAGTTTCTCGAAAAGGAGGATGGGATTGTCACGGTCTACCTGTTGAAGTACAAGTAGAAAAAAAATTAGGACTCGCATCAAAAAAAGAAGTTCTAGAATACGGTGTTTCGCCATTTATTGATGAATGTAAAAAGGATGTTTTCAAATTTATTGGGGACTGGACAAAATCAACAGAACAATTAGGTTTTTGGGTTGACTTAGACAAACCTTATGTCACACTTGATACAAATTATATGGATAGTGTTTGGTGGGCTTTATCGGAAATTTACAAAAAAGATTTAATGTATTTAGGACATAAAGTTGTACCTTATTGTTCGCGTTGTGCTACGCCTCTTTCAAGTCACGAAGTTGCTCAAGGATATAGTGACGTTGAAGAAACAACAATATTTGTAACCTTTCCAGCAATTGACAATGCTTGGTTTATTGAACAAAACCTCGCAAGCGAAACACATCCAGCAACATTTCTTGCATGGACGACAACGCCATGGACATTACCATCAAACCTGGCTTTAGCAGTACATCCAAAAGTAAACTATGCATTTGTAGAATCAGATGATAAAACATTTATTCTTGCAGAAGATCTTGTAGTAAAACATTTTGGAGAAGAAGCAAAAGTTAAAGGAATACTTTTAGGAAAAGACTTAGTAGATCAAAAATACGAACCACTCTTTACTTATTTCACGAAAGAAGCAACAAATTCTTTTAGAGTTATTTCTGCTAATTATGTAACAACAGAAGACGGAACAGGAATTGTACATCAAGCACCAGCATACGGGGAAGACGATAATCTAGAATGTGCAAAAAACAATATTGACTTTGTTAATCCAGTAGATGATAACGGAGAATTCACTGATGAAGTTCCTGACTATAAAGGACGATTCGTAAAAGATTGTGATAAAGATATTATCAAAAAATTAGAATCTGAAGGAAGAGTTTTCAAAACAATGCCTTACGTTCACTCATATCCTTTTTGCTGGAGATGCAAAACGCCACTTATTTATTATGCAAAAGACACTTGGTTCATTGCAGTGACAAAAGTAAGAGACAGACTTCTTGAATTAAATGAAACAATAAATTGGTATCCAAAAACAATCAAACATGGACGTTTTGGAAAATGGTTGGAAGGAGCAAGAGATTGGGCACTTTCAAGAAATAAGTTTTGGGGAACACCCTTACCAATATGGATTTGTGAAAGTGAGACTTGCGACCACCAAGAAGCAATAAGTGGAATACAAGAATTAAAAGAAAAAACACAAGTCGAAGTAACTGATTTGCACATTATGTCTGTTGACGCATTAAGCTATCCTTGTTCAAAATGTGGTGGGACTATGAAGCGAACAACCGAAGTCATAGATACTTGGTTTGATAGTGGTAGCGCACCATTCGCACAATTACATTATCCTTATGAAAACAAAAAACTTTTCGAAGAACTCTATCCTTATGATTTTATCGCAGAAGCAATAGATCAAACAAGAGGATGGTTTTATACGCTCTTAGTTATTAATGGTATTCTCTTTGACAAAGCACCATTCAAGAACGTCGCAGTTGGCGGTCTTTTATGTGATGACAATGGTGACAAGATGTCAAAAACCAAAGGTAATATTGTAAAACCAGATGAAACATTTGAAAAATACAGTGTTGACTCAACACGAATGGTTATGGCTAATTACGCTCTAGGAAACAGCATACGATTTGGACCAAATAGTTTTAACGAATTCACACAACCATTTTTTACAACACTTTGGAACACATATTATTACGCAAGATCATACCTTACACGTTTCAATCTCACAGGAAAAGAAGTTCATGAAGTAAGCGGACTTGAAGACTCTTGGATGATATCAAAAACAAACAGTCTTGTGAAAAAAGTAACTGAACACATGGACGAACATGAATACAATCACGCAATTGTTTCAATAGTTGAATTTGTAGATAATGTGTTCTCAAAAACATATATTAAACTTATTCGGGAAAGAACAAACGCAAGCGATAAAGAACTCGCATATGTTATGCGTTACGCAATTAATACCTTTGTAAAGTTATTAGCACCGTTTACACCGTTCATTACTGAACACATGTATCAAGATTTCTTAATGGAAGCTGACAATCCATGGTCTGTACATTTTACGTCCTGGCCAAAACCAGGAATGATAAATAAAGATTTAGAATCAGAATTTTCTGAGGCACAAGCTATTATACAAGGTTTACTTGGAGCACGTGATAGATCTAAGATTGGAGTAAGATGGCCTTTAGCAATTGCAAAAGTTGTTAAACCAAAATTGAAGTTAAATACTGCTATTATTGATCTCATTAAAACGCAAACTAATTTAAAATCTCTGGAGTTTGTTGATGAGTTTTTAGTAGAATTACAATTCGGAATAGACTATAAAAAACTTGGAAATATTTTTGGATTAGAAACGGGAGACGTCATACCTGAAGTAAAAAAAAGTATAGATATGATAACAAAAGCTCTCAATGAAAGCGAAACAGTGGTAGTGGGAAAATGGACTCTAGAAAGAGACTACTTTATTGTTGACAAAATAGTTCCAGCACCTTACGCAAGAGGAGAATTTGCAGGTGGAGAAGTATATTTAGATACAACACAAACACCTGAACTCGAAGCAGAAGGATTCTCAAGAGAAATAACTCGGCGAATACAAAACCTGCGAAAAACTGCAAGCTTACAAAAAGAAGACGAAATCATTCTTAGCATTACAACAAAAGACTTAGAAGAAGTTGTGAATACGTACAAAGATGCAATTGCAGGACTGATTAACGCAAAAGAAATTAATTTAAACGGGGAAACGTATGAACACACAAGCGAAGAAAAAGTAAAAGGAAAATTGTTTACTTTAAGTCTTAAGAAGGTTTAAACGTCTTATTTTTTTATTCTTACTTTCTATTAGAAATGTTTATAAATCCTTAATTTTACATGTATACCTATGATTCTTGAAACAGTATTTTTAGTTCTTGCAGCAATACTTTTTATAGGGTTTATTGGAGAACTTATTTTCGATAAAACAGGAATACCTGATGTTGTATGGCTACTACTTATAGGAATATTATTAGGTTCTGTTTTAGGATGGGCATCCTCAGCATCACTCGAACAAATAGCGCCTTTCTTCACAACCTTTGCATTAATATTCTTGCTCTTTGAAGCGGGAATGAATACAGATATACGATCATTCATTAAAAGTGCACCAAGAGGTTTTCAATTAAGTATTCTCAGTTTCATTTTATCCTTTGCACTTATTGCTGGTGTGGGATTACTCATGGGATTAAGCATGGAACTCTCACTTTTAATGGGAGTTATACTTTCAGGAATATCTTCAGCAGTAGTCTTACCTTTCGTAAAAAAACTTGCAATGGGAGAACAAGCAAAACTTTCCTTAGTTTTTGATTCAGCATTTTCTGACGTACTCTGCATTTTAGGAACAGTAACTATGGTAGAAATATTTACCTTAGAAACGCAAGTTATCGACGGACTTTCCATATTTAACCAAGTACTCTCATCATTTCTTATAGCAATAGCCATAGGACTTGTCGCAGCATTTGTATGGAACACAATTATACGAACAAAAATAAAATCACACCAAGTAGTTCTCACACTAGCATTTATGTTAATAGTATATTCACTAACACAAATTATTAACGCAAACGGCGCAATAGCAGGGTTAGTCTTTGGTTTAATACTAGGAAATACGAAAAAAATAAAAGCAGTCTTTGTAGAGCGAAAAGATAAAGACGAAAGTAAAAAAATAAATACTGCACAAGAAAACGCTGTTCAAAAAACAATAAATGTAAAAGATTTTTCACTACCTTCGCTTATTAAATCAAGTAAAGATTTTTACGGAGAACTCGCATTCTTTATCAAAACATTCTTCTTTGTGTACTTAGGAATACTCATAAATTTCTCAGAAATGAGCAGCTTCTTATGGGCATTTATCATACTTGCAGGATTATATATTGTGAGACCTTTTGCAGTATACCTTTCTTTCGGGAAAGAAACAAAACTCAAAGATATCAGTTTGTTAGAAACATTAATACCCAAAGGACTCGCAGCAGCAGTACTTGTACAATTACCCATACAAGCAGGAATTGCAGGAGCAGAAATCCTGGTAAATATTTCTCTAGCAGTCATATTTCTCAGTATATTAGTTTCAACAATACTCACATTTCTTATACAAAAAGACAAGTATAGAGGAATCTTTCCCTTCTTACATAAAAAATACAATGAATGAGGGTTGGATCAAGTAAAATTAGTTTTTGAACTTAGTTTTCATTCAAACTTTATCTAAAATCATGTTCTTTATATTTTTTAATAAGCTCTAAAAGTTTGATATCTTTAATTTTTGTTAGTTTTATCCCTGAGTTGAAGAATTGATTTTCAGAGTATAAATCTGTTTTTTTTGTATAACTTATGGAGATTTCGTCCTTGTTCCACAAAAAAAACTTCATAATTGAAATATTCTCTTCTTTAATAGATTTTTCAAGCCATTCTTCAAGTTTTTTTTTTAAAGAGTATAATTCTTTATCATATTCAGGGGTTTTAGAATAGATTGTTTTTGCAAAATCTTGTAATCCTATTATGCTGGCAATTTTTTTCTTTGTTTTTCTTGAATAATATTCATAATCTGTTCTGCTAATTGGCTTTTCATTGAGCAATCGTTTAATAATTTGTTTTTCTTTTTTTGTAAATAATCTAGAAAGATTCATTTGTAAATCTCGTTCAGCATATATTTTTTGTTTTTCAATAAATAATTCTGGTTTAGTGTTATTTTTTAATTGTAATTCAAATTCTGCTTTGAATTCTTCATAATTTATTAATTTCTTTTTAATATATATTTCAGCGTCTTTTGAATTGCTTGGTATGAACTCTAGAAGGTTTTTTTTAATATTTAATTCTTGAAAAATCTTTTTCGTGATTGTTATTATTGCAGTAAATAGGGATTTTGTGTTTTTGTTTGCTTTGTATATTTGATTTATATCTAAATGATGTTTATATATGATAAATGGAATTGCCTTCAAGTATCTTATATTTTCAGTTTTTAAAATATCTAAAATTAATTTTTCAATATTTTTTGAGTCTCCTAATAATTGATAACCTGCTTCACCTAGTTTTTTTTCTATGTTTATCTCCATTTTTTAATATCTCTTATTATACTAAAAAATTTCGACAGAGATTTTTTCTCTGGGGTTTCTTGGAACGCTAGTGAGCGTTCTAAGACTTAGAAACGTCAAAACGTTTCAAAGTAATACCCCGACCTTCAGGTCGAAATTTTTGGTATCACAAAATTCGTCTTTTGAATAATTGTTGCTTTTGATACCCCGCCCTTTAGGGCGCGGGTGCAACAATTATGACGAATTTTCATGATTTTCTTATCTGAATTAAAGTTCCATTCATTAAACTTAATTTCAACTAAATCTAGTATTTTTTGTTGGTAGTTTGCAACTATTGAGTTCTTCATAGTTTCTTTATACCTTCGGACAAGATTATTTATGTTAATTTTGTTAGTTTCGAGAATTCTTTTAATATCGTCAAAATCTCGAGAATCTCCTCTTGCTAGTTTACTTATTATAATATCTTCCAGAGGTAATGTGTGTAGTTTAATCTTGCCAAAAGACTTAATAAATCTTGATTTACTTATTGAATTTTCAAGTAATTCAGTACCCATAATGTTAGAACCATAAAACATGTCAAATGCTAATCCTTCTTGACTAAGCCAACGAATGCCTTGTCTTTGAAAATCTAATTCTTCGAAGATTTTACAAATGTAATTATATTCTTTTCTTGATTCAATGTTAATATCAATATCTCTCGTTGATTTTTTGATATTGAGTATTGTTAAAGCAGTACCTCCTAAAGCATAAAAATTAATTTTTATCTCTACAAATTTGGAGATTGAATTAATTAATTCGAAGAGTTCTTCTGCATCGATCTCTTTATCGTTATGAGTCATATGTAATTTAATAACTATAAAAACTATATAAATATTACTATTTTTGTATGTATATGTACAATTATTGTATTATTTTGTTTATAATTTAAAAAACTCTCACTCTTTTGTCTGATTATAAGCAGAAACGTTTATAAACGAAGTTCTTGTCCTACAGAACCTGAACGCGGGGATGCCGGAGTGGTCAAACGGGATGCGTTTAGGCCGCATTGGCTTAGTGTCTACGAGGGTTCGAATCCTTCTCTCCGCATTTTTTTCAAAAATACGTTTCGAAGGATTCGAACGTGCGTAAAAATCTTTGATTTTTAGCACATTCTCGCTTCGCTCAAATGAATCCTCTCTCATGTGCATTCTTCGCTCAAGTGAATCCTTCTTACAAATCCATCCTTATCTCCTTTATGTTTGTTTCAAATATTATCTTTTACGATTCTAATTTATTGTTTGAATTATTTTTATTGTAATT
>CAZFEG010000014.1:0-14434 GCA_964517565.1 uncultured Methanosarcinales archaeon | reverse complement strand
CAACAATTTTTAATTCGTCTCCTGCTAAATGGTCAAAATTATCAATTTCTTGATCCACATGAGCTAGATCACTTTCTGCTTTTTTGTATTGTGCATCATCTTTGTTAAGATCATGTTTTAGAGCATTTACATCTTTCTTTGCTGTTAAATAACTTTTTTGACTATCAAACATCTCACTATTTGTTTCAAAGTGTCTTCGTCTATTATAATTAATAAACATTATTGTCATGAATACTATTGCTATAATAAATGTAATGGTAACAAAAGTAGTACTCCAATTAAGAATAGTGTTATAGACTTTTTGTTGTCCAATCCCTAAGATTGAAAGGCCTATAGCAACCATGTTCGCATATCTATGGTGTTCTTTTTTGTTAAAAATCGTAAGAATACATAAGAAATATGCAAAAGCATAAACAATAAATATAAGACCAAATAAAGGTAATGAACCTACGAGTCCTTCAACAACACCGTCGGAGTTATTGTTAAATAGTGCTTGAAAGGCTGAAACGAAACTTGAAAGATCAGTTTGTACAGAATGTTCAACAGCTTTTGATGTTGTGGCTGTAGGTGCTGCTAATACACTTGGCACCAATAAAAGAGCTAGAATTAACAGAATTGCTATTATTTTTGACTTGTTCACGCTTTATACACCTAAAAACACCGTTTTATGTGTATATTATCCTAAAGAGTCTTTTTAAATGTATTGATTTTGATAAGAAAACGTAGCAAAAATAATTATCTTAAAGACCAAGTTCAGCTTTTGTTTTCCTTGCTTTTTTTACTTGACAACCGCCACTTGGTAATAATTTGATAACGTCATCAACATGAACATCTCGTTCCATTTTTTTCCTAAAGAATGATTGTACAAGTTTTGCAACTCCGCTTGCTTTGTCTCGTCCAGGATCAATTTGAATAATTGCATCACAGTAAGTTTCCAGAGCAGTAATTGGGCCACTAAGAAGTACATTTTTACTCGTTTCGTCTTCAGATTTTTTGCTTATCCCTAGTCCGAAAGCGAATTCTGTTTGAACAAAATTTCTTTTTCCTCGCACCATGAAACTTCCTTTCGAAATATATTCTCCGGAGTTTGCTTCTTTACTTATTTGATCTGGAGAGACATAAAATACTTCTGCACCGCCAAGACCAAGCTTCCATGCTTTTGAGTGAGACAAAGTGAATGCTGCAGCTTCTTGTAAAGAAGCTTCACCTATTTCTTTAGGCTGCGTAATTTCTCGTCCTAAAACGTTTCCTACATCTTCTGCAGACTGCTTTTTGATAATAACAAAAGGCGAACCTGCCATTTCTGTATGGAAAACAATATCCTCTTTGAGAGTATGTTTTTTTATGAGTATCTCATTGGTTGTAGCATCTCGCCCACCAACTACTAAAAATCCTTCACTTGTAAGAAACCATTTGAATTTTTCAAACCAGTATCCTTGATTGAGTTTTAATTTTTTTATTCTTGAAGGTGCTTCTTTTGCTTTCGCTAAGGAATCATCTTGCTTTTTTCTAAATGAATCTAATGTCTTGTTTACACCTTGAATTTTCTTTTTTGCTTTCTTTGCAGCTTCATAATATCTTGAAGCATTTTCTTCCAAAGAAACATTCAAGTCAATTTTTACCTTCATTAAGAAAGAAAAGAGCATAAGAGGTTATAAACATTTCTCAAAAAATTAACAAATAGGTAGTTTGTTTTGAGCGAAGCCACCATCGAAACATTCGTGTAATTCTCCATCATCCATAACCATTGGAATAAATGTTACTTGAGTCTCCTCTCCCGGATAAGATGTTGATTGTATTTTATCTAACCGTTCATTTGGTACAAGTACTGCTTGTTTTATTCGTAGGTCCGTATCCATATCGACATTTTCAAAACGAATTATTAAACCATCCATTCGTTTTTTACCATCATTTTTTATGCTGAAGTGCAGACCAATCCCATCATGACAAATTGAATCTGTTGTTGTAATCGAAACTTCTTTACAATAAGATTGGGAAGGCGTATGTTCTCCTGGTGCCATTCCTGAACTCCAGTTCATAATCATAGTTCCTAAAGCCACTGCGAATGCAATAAGAAGAACTGTTGCTATAAGTGGAGACATTGCAGTTTTTGAACGGAAAAGCATAACTCAAACTACTTAAACTTAGTATTTAAAGGTTTGTAATAAATGGTTCACATCACAAGTAAACTAACCCTAAACTATACAAACTATTTCATGAAACAAAATACTCGTTTACTTTATTTTAAACTAAAATATACAACCATTCAAAAGTAAGAAAATATTTATTTTTTATTTCTTCAGTAATCCCACAAGTTCTTTTGTGCTGTTTACGCCATTTTTCGGTGTTGAGTACTTACGAAACGCACTACGCACGCCTCTTTGAAACGAAAGTTTCTAAGACGTGAAGAAGCTTCGCTTCTGACGCACCAAAAATCAATTGATTTTTTAGTGCACCAGCAACTTTGTTGCTAAGTGTGAGAAAGATAGGCCACTGGTCACCCTCACGCAGCCCTTTTAAACATCCCAACTCACATTTTTGCATATGGAAGAAAATATCCCTCTCCGTTTCAAGACTAAAAAGGCTCGCGAGCTCTCCCTCAAACTACTTAATAAGATAAAAAAACATCTCACTTTACAAGATTCTACTAAACATTTAGAACAGTTCCTTCCAACAACCAACCGCGAATCAATCTTTCAACGACAAGCTTGGGTGAGTAAAGCAATTCATCAAACGAGTTCTATTCCAGATATTTCTCATGTTCAAGAGCTCATCTCTCAAGGCGCAACTTTCTCTAGAGAAGTCAATAAACGTCATAATAATATTGTTATTGCTTTTGGTGATGAAGAAGAGTATGATAAATATAAAAGTGCTCTTGGAAAAAAGTTTTATGTTATTTTAGTTCAGACAGAACATGATCTTTTAAGTATTAGTCATTATGAACAGATTCGTTATGTTCCTAGCGAACAGGATTTGCTTGCGAGCAGCATTGAAGAATTAGAACAGGCAACAATCCTTAGTAAAAAATTTAGTTTAGAAGATATTGCTCCAGAAATATACACTGATATCTTGGAAGAAAACAAAGAATCTTTGCAAGCAATAAAACAAGTTATACATCTTCTTGATGAAGATATTGATATTCCTATTATTTCAACTAATAAAAACTCTTTCCAAAATGTCCAAGATGAACTTGATTCTATTCTTAAGCAACTTCAAGAAACTGTTCAGTCTCAAATTTCTATTGCACAGTTTTCTGGCGAACAATTAGTTTCAATTATTCAAAATAATAAACAACTCATTGATAAGCTTCCAAAAGTATCTCAAGATATTATTCTTTCAAAGAAAAAAGAATTATTACATGCTATTGAAAAAAAATATGGACTTTCTTGTTATCAGACTATTTACATTGATCACATTGGTAAAGTCTTACTTGATGAGGTGGAAGTTGAAAGGTTACAACAGTCATTCTTAGCAAAACAACAGCAAGACTCTTCAGAACATAAACAATCAATTGCTTTACGAGCAAAAATTCTTATTGATAAGATAGATTCTATTCTTTACAAACTGTTTCAATTAGATCTAAAAATTGCTATTTCATTATTTTCTAAAGAATTTGATTTATCATTCCCTGTTATCAGCGAGAAAGGTCAGTCTTTTGTATTTGGCAAGAATATGAATTTATTAGAACCTGTTCCTGTTGAATATTATATTGGTGTTGAAGAAAAAGTTGCAGTTATTACTGGCGCTAATAGTGGTGGAAAAACCACTTTGCTAGAGCTTCTTGCTCAAATTCAAATTCTTACACAGATGGGTCTAGGAGTTCCAGCTAAAGAAGCAAAGGTTAGCATTGTAAAAGAACTCTATTATTTCTCAAAGAATAAAGGAAGTGCGAATGCAGGTGCTTTTGAGACACTTATCAAACAATTTGCAAATATTGCTGATGATACCATCTCAAAACTCATTCTTGCTGATGAAATTGAATCAGTTACTGAGCCAGATGTTGCTGCTAAAATAATTAAAGGAATTATTCATCATTCTCAGAAAAACCCCAATAATGTTTTGGTTCTTGTAACCCATATGGGTAAAGAATTGGATAAACTTGATGTCAAAGCTCGTTTCGATGGTATTGAAGCAAAGGGCTTGGACAAAGATTTTAATCTTGTTGTTGACAGAAACCCCATTATTGGTCGTATCGCTCGTTCAACCCCTCAATTAATTATTGAACGTTTAGCAAAAAAGAACGAAGGAGAATTTTATTCTTATCTTCATAGACTTGTGACAACATAAATTTATATATAGTGACTGCAATAAATAATGTTAATTAGTTATTGTAAATCAATGTCACTTATTACGAACGTAGAAATTAAATTTCGCAGTGACTATAGAAGTTCAATTAAGATTCAGTTAATGTTGGAGGAGTGTATGAAATGACTATTCTTAGAGGTAAATTTCAATTATTTTCTTGTCGTTCTGGCAAAGCGTATGCACAAAAATTAGGTAATCAATTACAACTAATTATTGAAAAAAGGCATGAAGAATTATCTACAAAAAAAACTTTATCATCTCGCGAACAAACAGAGTTAGATTTTGTTCAAAGTATTCAAGAAGAAGATGTGCGTGTCGGCAAAGCGAATATTCTTGAGTTTGGTGATGGAGAGATGGATGTTATCTTAGATAATTCAGAAAACGTTCGTGACAAAGATGTCTTTTTAGTAAGTTGCCCGTACAATACAACTGACGATCATTCTATTAATACTAATATTATGGAAACATTAATTTTCATTGATACTCTTCACCGTGCTAAAGCTCGTTCTGTAAGCCTCATCTCATTATACTATCCTTACAGTCGCGGCGATAAACAACATGCTAAAGATGGTATCCCTGCTAAACTTCTTGCAAATATGTATAAAACCTCTGGCTTGAATAATCTTATCACTATGGATTTACATGCTGATCAAATAATGGGTTTTTTTGATTCTCAGTTTATTCGAATTGAAAACATGCACGCAAGTTCATTAATGATTCATTTCCTTAAAGATCGTTTGGGTGATGAAGCGCGTATCGCAGCCCCAGATACTGGCGCTGCTAAGAGAACTCAATATGTTGCTAAACATCTTAATAAACGAATGATTATGGCATATAAACGTCGAAGTTATGAGAAAACGCATACTATCGATGAAATGAAAATTCTTGGTCTTCCTGGCGAAGAAGAAGTTGTTATTCTAGACGACATGGTTGCAAGTGGTGGTTCTGTTATCAAAATGATAGATATTCTCAAGGAAAAAGGCGTTCCTAAGATAACTGTTGCAGTCGCGCACCCTATGCTCATTAAGGATGCTGTTAAACATTTTGATGAGGCATATGAAGATAAGAGTAATCCTTTTGATTTACTTATCGGAACTGACAGTATTCCCCACAATCAAGAAATTCTTGACAAACCATGGTATAAGGAAATCAATACGAGCAGGTTCATTGCTAAAACTATTTATGAAATTCATACAAGTGGTAGTGTAACTCAGCTTCACAAACCAGATTGTGTGAATGATTTAGATTTATGGATTGATTGAAAGAAGTTGTTTAATTCAAATAGCTCGTTTTTCCAGTGCTAACAAGAAGCATTTTTGCGTCTTTAGGTATTTTATTTTTCATCTGAAGGAGCATTGCAAGACCCGCCAATGCCGAAGGTTCTGCAAAAAGCTTCAAATCTTCTGCAAGTTGTATTGCTTTATCCAAATATTTTTCTTGCAATATATACACATTACTTTTAGATCCGCAAAATCCTGCATATTTGTAGAGTTTTATCCATTGCTCATTAAAGTGAACGAAAGGCAAGTGAGGAGAATATAATTTCTCTGCTTTTGATTGAGAATTGTTTGTTGTTGAACCTATAAAATTACACTCTCTTAGTTTATTTTTATTCCCTTTAAATCCGGGGTCAGCATGTCTTGTTGATATTTCTTGTTTTACAATATTAAGAATATTCTCATAAAGATTACCAGTTCCAAAAGGAATAAAACAGTAATCAGGATTAGAATTTATTATTTCATAACTTAACCAGTCATAAAATCTTGTTGTTGGGCCTAAGGCTTCTGCACTTGTTATATCAAATCCATCTTTATTATTTGTTAATATTAATATTTCAGAAGGTTCTAAAAGTTTTTTGTCTAGATTAGTCAAATATATTTCGCAACCTAATTGCTTTAGTTGTTTCAGTGATTCTTCTCGCAAATTATTATCTGCTAATACCTTCAGATTTGGCAAGCCATATTTTTTAAGAATGGTTTGTATTGCAAAAGCTGCAGATCCTGATGAAATTATTGACATTTGAGGAAGTTTTCCTTTGATCACTCCTCTTTTCTTTGCTAGTAAAAAATCTTTGTAGGTTACAACAATTTCCCAAGCCATTCGATCTTTAGGAGTTCCTGTTGGATTCTTACTTTCATCTTTGAACCATACATTACTAAATCCTGGAACTTTTATTTTATGTGGGTGTTGCTGGAAATTTTGGATTATCAGCAGAAAATTCAGGATGTAAAGGGTCATTCTCTGAAGCCATATGTATAGATTTTAGAATTTTTGTTTCTTTTTGTGTGAGAACCATTAATTCTTAGTTTTGATAAAAAGATAATTTAAATCTTTCTAAAAAATCAAGTCAAACACATATTTTATATAGTTTAACATAAAGAATAGATAGATATGATCTCAATTGTTTTACCAACATATAATGAACGGGATGTTATTTCTAAAACTATTAAAGATATTATCAAAGTACTTCCTTCAAAAACAGCTTATGAGATTATTGTTGCTGATGATGATTCCCCCGATAAAACTCGGGATATTGTAAAAAAAGATTTTTCAAATAATAAACACGTTAAAGTTCTTCGTCGAGTAAACAAAAAAAGAGGTCTTGCACCCGCCGTAATAGATGCTTTTTCAATTGCTAAAGGTGATTATTTTCTTGTTATGGATGCAGATGGTCAACACGATCAAACTAAGATTTCTAAAATGATTTCTGCAATAAATCACTCAGATATCGTTATTGGTAGTCGTTTCATCAAAGGCGGTTCTGTTCAAGGATGGTCTAAAAAAAGGATTTTAGTTAGTAAATTTGCTGCTTTAATGGCAAAACCTTTATTATCTTCTAAGGTGAGCGATCCTATGAGTGGTTTTTTTATGATTTCAAAAAAAGCATTTTTAGAGTCAAAAAAAGATATTAATCCATCAGGATATAAGATTCTTCTTGAGTTTTTATTTGCTCTTCCAAATGCAAAAATCTCTGAAGTTGCATTTAAATTTGGTCTTCGCAAACAAGGAGAAAGTAAACTAGGTGGGAAAGTTATAATTGAATACATTAAGATGTTGCTCGTCCAAGGTTTAAAAAAATATAATAAATTTCTAAAATTTTGTATTGTTGGCGGCATTGGAGTTGTCATTAATATCGGTCTGTTATATACCTTAACAGAATATATTGGATTATTCTATCTTGCTTCATCCGCGATAGCTATTGAAATTTCAATAATAAGTAATTTTATTTTAAATAATTTTTGGACGTGGAAGAAATCAAAGACAGGATTTTCAAAAAAGTTTTTGCAATTTAATCTTGTATCCATCGCAGCTCTTGTCATAAATTTAGCTGTTTTATTTACATTAACAGAAATTTTTGAACTCTGGTATATTTTATCACAGCTCGCGGGAATCGTTCTTGCTACACTTATTAATTTTTATCTTAATGATAAATGGACTTTTAAAAAATGAATAGTAAACAATTTCTTTCAAAATATTGGATTTGGATTATTTTAGTCTTAATCTTTGTTTTGTATAGTCACTTTCTATTTTCAGACCCTCTACTCCTATGGGATGAAAGTGTCTATTTAGGTAATGCACGAGGGCATTTAGAAACAAGTTATTTTCAGGAAGATTTCAGATTTCCTTTATTAGAATATGTCATAAGTGGAGTTTGGTTCATTACAGGTGAGTCTGTACTTGTTGCCCACTTAATAATGATTGTTCTGTCGCTCTTGGGTGTCTTTGGAATGTTTCTTCTTAGTAAATTCTATTTTAAAAAGACAGTATGGCAAGCTCTTACAACAATTACATTTGCATTAACGCCCGTAATAATCTTTTGGAGTTTCAGAGTGTATACAGATATTCCTGCTATGAGTATGATGATTTTCTCAATATATTTTTTTCTTAGATATCTTGAAAAAAAGAATAACTGTCTTATCACCATAAGTGGTATTTTTGTTTCTCTAGCTTTCTTGTTTAAATTTTCATTTGTTTTATTTGTTTTCCCATTACTACTAAGCCTATTACTTCGTAAAGAGTGGAAAAGTTTAGTATTTTTTTCTCTTGGAGGAATTATACCTCTCATTCCTTGGTTACCATATAACAGCTTAATGTATAAGAATCCTTTATGGGATCTAATGGCTCAGGGAGAAGTAATTTCTATGTATACTTCTTGGCAACCAGTGCACAAGTTATTGCTCTTTATTTTAAAAAATACTTATTTCCTACTTATAGGATTTATCGTAGGAATAGTTCATTCAATCAAACAGTTCAAAGAATTGAAATACCAAATTCTTTTAACAACAACGAGTCTAATCATTTTATTTCATTTATTTATCGTTCAACTAAAATTAGAAAGGTATATTCTTGCGTTTCTTCCGTTCATGATTCTATTATCTATGATTGGTTTTTCAAAGCTTGAAACCAAGATTCCTAAGAACATAAAAAAAATTGTTACAACAGTTTTCTTAATTTTAATTGTGCTCACATCAATATTTTTTGTATATCAAAATGAGAAAAAAATAAACAAAGAAGAATTTTGCAACCAAGCAATGAAGGAATCCATCATTTTTGTTCAAGAAAATGTCCCTGAAGGAGAACTAGTCGCCTCAAATCATTGGACTTGGTATGGGTTTTATGGAAATCACCGCTTGAGTAGTACTTGGACAAAGAATATTAGTTTGATTATTGAAAAGAATGATCCGGCATTATTTGTTATTAATAGATGGAGTGGTTTACCTATGAATCTTAATGATTTCGATACACATGAAAGTCTTAATAAAGAAGCATTTTTCAAGGACTCTTGCAATCAAGAAATTTATATATACAGTGTAAAATGACTTAAAACCTTTTTAAATGACGACAAGTTTATAAAAAAGGCTTTCTCAACTCAAGAACATGTTAAGTTTTGGTAACATACTCATTTATGTAGCAACTTTCTTTGGACTCTACACATCCATATACTTTTTAGTCACATTAATTGAAAATCGTAAGGAAATTCGCAAGGGAGAGTGTAAGACATATCCAATTGTAACTATTTGTGTTCCTTGTTATAATGAAGAAACAACCATTGAAAAAACCTTAACCAGCCTTTGTCAATTAGATTATAAAAAGGAGAGCTTTGAGATAATTTTAGTTGATGATGGTAGTAAAGATGATACTTACAAACGAGCTTTACGTTTTGCAAAAAGGCATCCGAAGTTCGATATAAAGGTTTTTAGTAAGAAAAACGGGGGAAAATTTACTGCTGTTAATTACGCTCTTGAGCGTTGTCGTGGAGAATTCTTTGGTGTTCTTGATGCGGATTCTTTTGTTCATAAAAAAGCCTTACGTAGAATTATCAAATTATTTGAAGATAAAAACGTAGATGCAGTTACACCATCTATGTTAATATACAAACCCCAAGGATTCCTGCAGCGCATTCAATATGTTGAATATCTTATGGGAATTTTTTTACGTAAAGTATTTGCGCAATTAGGTAGTCAACATGTTACTCCCGGTCCTTTTAGCATATTTAGAATGACTTTCTTTGAAAAACATGGAAAATATAAAGAAGCACATTTAACTGAAGATATTGAGATGGCTTTACGAATTCAAAGACATCATGGCATTATTGAGAACGCTCTTGATGCATATGTGTATACTATGGGCTTGAGTTCTTTTCGTTCACTATATAAGCAAAGAATTCGTTGGTACCATGGTTTTCTAAAAAATGTCATGGATTACAAAGATTTGTTTTCAAAAAAACATGGAAACTTAGGAATCTTTGTTCTTCCATCAGCTTTTATTTCCGTATTCTTAGTAGTTATTTTCCTTTTTTACACAATCATTCGCATAATAGATGTATGGGTTGCTAAATATTTAAGTTTGGCAGCTATTAATTTTGATTTGTTTAAGTTAAAATGGACCTTTGATTGGTTCTTTGTTAATACAAATACAACTGCAATAGTTGGTTTATTATCTCTAGCATTGGCTATTGGAATAATCGCAATTGCGAAAAAACTTGCTCAAGAAAAAATTATTTTAGCACCGTCTTATATATTATTCATACTTTTTTATTGGATATTGTTTGGATTCTGGTGGACAGTTTCTATTGGTGCAGCGTTATTTACCAAAAATAAAATTAAATGGGGACATAAAACTGATTAGGTGATATTATGAATAAAAAGAAATTTTCAATACATAAAGCTTTTAGCATTTTGTTTCTAACAGTTATTATCTTCGCTGTAGGTGTTCTTATAGGAAATCAAACTTCACATCAAAAAGTAAATACTGTTTTAGAACTAAGTCAGGAGTTACAACTTCAAACAAGAGGTATTGAAGTACAGTATGATATTCTTGAAGAAAATATTTGTTTGAATGATGATGTTTTATTTTTAACAGAGGATTTATTTGATTTGTCTGAAAAAATTGGTTTCATGGAGAATACTTTAGGAAGTGAAAACGCCAAAGTTCAGGAAATGAAAAAAGAATATTTCATTGTTGAAGCAAAACACTGGTTACTTGCAAAGAAAAGAACCAAAGAATGTTTTCAAAATAATATTAGCATGAATAATACTATTGTATTGTATTTTTATTCAAACAAGGGTGATTGTCCTCGTTGTCAACAAGAAGGTACTGTAATTAGTTATTTACACATGGAATATGAAGGTATGAATGTATATTCTTTTGATGCAACAAGCGATTCTACAGTTGTTACGACACTGAAACAATTATATAATATTAAAGATGAAATGCCTGCTTTAGTCATTAATGACGAAACACATAGCGGTTTTATAGATGCTGATGAATTTATTGCTATTGTAGATGCGCAAGCAGAGGCAATAAAACTTACTAAGGAAGAATTAGAGGTATAGCTTTGTTTGAAGATACTTGCGATCCAACATTACAAGTTTGCAAGTGCTTCTTCTTCGATATGATGTAGTTTTCCCGGAACAACAAGTGAATGTAAGGGTTCTCCAAAGTCCGTGATAAGAAGTTCTGCAACAGTTCCTGAAACTATAAGCATATCTGGATGTCCGAGTCTTGCCACTCCTACAACTAAGGTTTCTTTTGTAATAAGATGTTTTCCTTTTTCTCGTTCTAATCTTAGTAATACTTCAAGTCCTTCTTCCACAGTCATATATCTTGGTGGTTGTGGTTTATTAATTCCTTTTTTTATGTCTTCAAGATTTGATTCTGCAACTTTTATATCAAGTAAACAAAGGGTGTGTAAACCATGTTCTTGGTTTAATGCTATAACATCATAGGGTGCTGATGGTAACCAATTATTATCTGGAAAAACTATGCTTGTTGTTTTGCCATACTTATAAAGTTCCAAGCCTACTACACCTATTGCATTCATTACTGATGCATTAAATATTGCTTGAAATTCAATTCCTAGTTCTTTTGCTCTTAGCTGTAAATCTGTATGAGTTGTTGCTCCAAAGACATCTCCAACAATAAGTAGAGCAATATCTTTCTTTTTTGCAGATAATAAGAGTTTTTCTTCTGCTTCTTTTTCCACTAAGTCTCTACTTGCAATGTGTACAGGCTTCCCATAGAGCTTTTCAAGAGCTTTTACATCAACACCGAGAATAGAAGTATAGTGTTCTAAATAAATCTCGTCACAGCTCTTAACTGCTTCAAGACCTCGAAGAGTAATATCTTTCTCATCATAAAGTCCAATACCAATAACATAAAGAGTCATAAAATATAATAATGAAAAAGAGTATAAAAACCTATTTATTATGAATTAATAAAAACAAATGAGAAAAAAAGAATAAAAAGAAAAAAATTGGTTTTGAAAGCTAACTACTTTTCTGGAATCGACTCGACGATGACAGAAAAGCTAACTGCTTTTCTGGAATAACGACAAAGTCGTATGACAAAAGAGCAGCTAACTGCTCTTTTAGAACCAAGCTGAAAGCGTGTGAAGAAAAAGTAGCTTTAGCTACTTTTTTGGAAAATAAGAAGATCTTCAGTTGTCAATTTTTTCCCAGTCTTAATTTTTTCATTAACTTCCTGAGCTTTTTTCTTGACTTCTTGTGCTTCTATTTTTTTCTTATCTTCTTCTAAAGCAACATCATGTTCTTCAAGGACTTCTCGTAGTTTATCAGATTCTTGTAAAAGTTCTTTGAGTTGATTATTTTTGTCCGTGAATAATTGTTTGTATTCTCGAAATTTATTATAAGCTTCTCGTTCTTGAGCTTTTAATTCATCTATTTCTTTAGAACGTCCTATCATACTTTCATGTTTTTCTTGAGAGTTTGCTGCAGTTTTTTGAATTTCTTTGTGTGCAGCGTTTGATAGTTTCCGTAGTTTCCGAATTTCTTTTGAAAGTTCTGAAACAGTATTCATTTCTTTGAGAGAACCACTCATTTCGTTTAATTGCTTTTTTAACGTTTTGAGTTCTTTCATAAGTTCTTGTTCTTTTTTGAAACTCATTGGTTGAGTTTGCATAGTATAGTCAAGCTTTTCCATTTCTTTTTTTATTTGAATTGGATCTGCACGCTTATCATCTTTAGAATCATCATGACCGTATTCGTCTTTTATTTTTTTAAGCGCAGTGACTTTTTCAGAAATCTCTTTATTGAGTTTGTCTCGTTCATCTTTATGAACTTTAACTTTCCCAGTAATTGCATTACGTTCTTCTTTTGAACCTTTAACTGATCCGATTGAATCTGTTATTTTTTTGTTAATGTCGGTTCTCTTTCTAAACCAAGATTCCTTTTCCCTATTAAGTTTGTTAAGCTCTTTCTTAATAGTTCCTATTTGGAATCGAAGATTCTTCAACTGCCGTATTTGTTCTGTGACCTCGTCTGCGCCCATGTGTTTTCAACCTATTATATTTTTAATAATGAAATGCTCTAAAACTAGAGTTTTTAATACCTTTAAAGGGAAAATAAAAAAAAATTAAAGAGTTTTATTTATCCGAAAAGTGCGCCGAGTCCTGCTGCTGCAGCACCGTCATCTTTCTTTTCTTCTTTTTTCTCTTCTTTTTTTGCTGCTGGAGCTTCTGCACCTGCGCTTGCTGGAGCTGCTACTGGAGCTGCTACTGCTGCTTTAGCAATTGCTTCTTCAATATTTACACCATCAAGTGCTGCTACTAGAGCTTTTACTCGAGCTTCATTAACTGTAACGCCTGCTGCTTCTAAAACTTTTTTAACAGCTGCTTCATCAATATCTTTTCCTGCTTTGTGCAATAACATTGCCGTATAAACGTATTCCATTTTATTCCTCCTTAGTTATAGGATGATCCTTAACCGAAAAGTGCACCGAGTCCTGCTGCTGCAGCTTCGGGAGCCTTTTCATTATTTTTTTTGTTGTCGTCGTCCTTTTTCTCTTCAGTTGCAGCAGAATCTTCTGCTACAGGTACTGAAGTACTGACTGCTTGTGTTGCTTCTTTCAGTTCTGCAGATAATGCGTCTTCTGGTAAGAGTTTTGCAACGCCAATCATTTGACCGTGTGCTTTTGCAAAAGTATCTCCAATAGTAATATCTGTTATGATATCTTCATTGATTGCAAGATTTTTACTTTCGCTAAGTGCGTTTTGTAGAAGTACTTCGATTGTTTCAGCACAAGGGTATGCGCTGTTTATTGCTAAGTTAAATGCTTGTGCAGCGCAACTTGTGATGTCTGCAAGGTATTTATCTTCGTCAATATCGAGTACTGATTTTGTGAGTATTTCGCCATTTTCTAAGACTGCTGTTAAGTCGAGTCCTACTTCCATTGGTTCAATACCTAATCTTGTGAGAAGTCCTGCTAAAAGTGGACTTACTTCTTCACCTTCTTTGGTTACTAAAGAGTCTTCTTTAATAACTACTTTTCCAGCGTCGATTCCTGCTTTGATTCCAACCATTCCAAGTTCTCCAATAACGGGACCTGGTGCGAAGCCTGTTGGGCCTGCAGGTACAATAATATCATTTGGTGCTATTTGTCCACCTTTAATTGCAGTGGTTGATTTATTTTTCTTGAGTGTTTTATAGAGTTTGAAAGGACTTTCGTTTGTGAAAAGTAACGCAGGCATTCCTTTAAGATGTTGTTCTAATTCAACAGAACCTTCTTTTCCAGATTGTTTAAGTGCTACTTTGAGAAGTCTTCGCTTACTCATTTGTATTAAAACTGTGTCTCGTAATTGTTTTCTCATATTTTTTAATTGTTTAGCAGG
>CAZFEG010000013.1:0-14638 GCA_964517565.1 uncultured Methanosarcinales archaeon | reverse complement strand
ACGACTGTTGTTATGCGCACCAGAAACTTTGTTTCTGCGTGTTCAGGTCGTGGGTACAACAATTATTTATGCCATTTTCGGTATGACGAATTTTCATGATATGCCGACTGACCATTCTACCAGACTGAACTACCAGTCCATATCTGTTCTATTTTTCCAAGAGATTTATAAAGTCTTCTTTATCACTGTCTTCTATAATGGTCTATGAAGAAACTATTCGTTTACTCGCTCTTGAAAATGCTTTAAAATTCAAAGGTAAAGCTAATCCTAAGGCTTTGATTGGTGGTGTTATGAAAAATCATTCTGATGCTAAATCTCAGATGCAAGAAGTAGTTGTATCAATTAACAGTATTGTTCAAGAAATTAATGCTTTGTCTCTTGGAGATCAAAAAGCTGAACTTCTCAAATTAAATCCTGATTTTGATAAGAATCAGCAAGAGCAAAAAAAGCAACGAAAAGAACAACGTGGTCAACTTCCTGATTTACCAAATGCGATTGAAGGAAAATTTATTACGCGTATCCCCCCTGAACCTTCAAAGTATAATCACTTAGGTCACGCTCTTAGTTTTCTCATTAATTATTTGTATGCAAAAAAATATTCTGGACAAGCAATTTTACGTTTTGATGATACTAATCCTGAAAAGGAAACTGATGAGTTTGTATCTGCAGTACATGAAGACGTTATTGATTATTTAGAAATAAAACCTGATAAGATTGTTTTTGCATCTGATCATATGGAACAATATTATGCTTATGCGCAAAAACTTATTGACGGTGGCGATGCTTATGTTTGTGAATGTGTGCAAGAAGACATTTCAAAAAACAGAAAGGCCATGCAAGATTGTTCTCATAGAAATCAATCTGTTCACGAAAACCAAACTCTTTGGGATTTAATGAAGGCGGGTTTGGTAAAAGAAGGAACGCATGTTCTTCGTCTAAAAATCAATATGCAACATAAAAACGCTGTCATGCGTGATCCTGTTATTTACCGTTTGTGTTTCACATCTCATTATCGTCAGGGAGAAACATACAAAGTTTGGCCAATGTATGATTTTGAAAGTGCTATTGAGGAAGGTTTGTGTGGTGTAACGCATGTTATGCGTAGTAATGAATTTGATCAACGAATTGAACTACAAAATTATATTGCAAAATTATTTGATTTTCCTGAAGTTACCTATAAACACTATGGTCGATATGAAGTTCCTGGAACAACAACCCAAGGAAGAGAAATTCGAGCACTTATTGAATCAGGTAATTACCTTGGTTGGGATGATCCTCGCTTAGTAACTTTACGTGCATTAAAACGAAGAGGAATTGTCAAAGAAGCATATTATGAACTTGCTCAAAAAATTGGTTTGTCAAAAACAAAAACTCTTCTTGATTTTTCAGTTATTGCTGCTGTAAACCGTTCATTACTTGACAAGTCTGCAAAACGGTTTTTTGCAATTCGTGATCCTGTTGAAGTATCTGTTACAGGTATTCCTGAAGAATTAAAACAATTTAATTTAGCATATCATCCTGATGGTGTGAAAGGGGAACGAGTTTTACCTGTAACGCAAACATATTATGTTGAGAAAGAAGATAATCAAAAAGTAGTTGCAGGAGATATTATTCGTTTCATGGATGCAATGAACATAAAGAAAGTTTCTGATTCTTCTTATGAGTTCATGGGTGAATCCTATGATGAATTTCGCGCTCTCCCCAAGAAAGGTTCTCTTATTCATTTCGTCCCAAAAGATGGAAATGAGCTTAAAGCAGAAATTATGCTTCCTGATACAAGTATTATTCCAATTATTGGAGAACAAAATCTTTCCACATTAAAACCTGATACAGTTATTCAGTTTGAGCGTTATGCTTTTGTTCGTTTTGATCATTTAAGAAAAGATGGAACGATGCATTTTTGGTATACTCATGATTGAGCTTGCGAAATAATGAGTATGCTAAAAACGTTTTTTCTCGTTTTTAAGCATGCTCACGATTAGTGAGGTGCTAAAAATAGAATTTATTTTTATGTATGCGCATGATTAGTTGATAAACTTTGAGGTTTAGAGTTTAAGAAATTGTTTAATGAAACTTTTGTGGTTTACTTCTGGATGAAATTGCGTTCCATAAATATTTTTGTTTTTATACTTGAATGCCGCTATCCCTTTTTCACTTGCTAGCAGTCCAATGAGTTCGCTTGTGAAGGGTATTGTTCGAAGTCCTTTTTGATGTAAGAAATATGCTTCTTTCCCGTCAAGTCCGTTTGTGAGGGTATCTTCATTAAGTTCTTCTAAAACTTTTGGTCCGATTTCAAATATTTCTTCTAGTGTGTGATCTTCGGGAAGAAGGAGTTCTGCTCCTGCGCAAATTCCTAGTACTGGAACATTTCCTTCAAAAACAATTTTCATTTTTTCTTTATGTTCTAAGAATTTGTTATCTTTTAATCCTGTTCCTGAAATAATTATTTTTTGAAAACCTTCAATGCTTTTAAGTTCGGAAATTGAAATAATGGTTTGCTTGTATTTTTGTTCTCTACAAATGTCAACAAGTGGTCTGATAAATTCATTTTCAAAGAGTTTAAGTTTTTTATCTACTGTATTAATGATAAGAACATCTTTTCCTTCATTTAGTATTTCTATTTTACTTTCTTCTTCAACAATAGTTTGTTTTTTCTCGCTAAGTTTTGCTTCTTCTATATCGTATGTTCCAGCATAATCTTCAAATTTTATTTTTGCTTTTAGAATTTCTATTTTTTTCTCAAAGAGTGGGCAATCAATAACTAAAGTTTCTATTTCTCCACCTTCTCCTGCTGGATTAATTTTATATTTTTCTTCTGCAATTTTTAATTCATCAATAACTTTTCTATCAATGATTTTCCCGAGAAGTTCTTTTGTGAATGGGTATGCGAAAACTCCAACTATCATTACTTCAAATTTCTTTTGCAGTAATTCTTCTAAAAGTTGTATTTGGTTTATTTGCCAGAGCGGATTAAAACACCATAAATCTAATTCGTAACAAATTCTTTGTACTCTGCTTGCTTGGTATTGTGACGCGACAGCACCGCTTGCAACTCCTTCAATTCCATATTTTTCTTTTGCTTCTTTAATTGCTTGATGGAGTTCTTTGAGTTCTTTTTCTTTTTCTCCTTCAGTTTCAACAAGAATAAGTGGTATCTTCATTGCTTGTGCTTGTGCTTGCACTAAGTTAATATTTGGTGTGTGGAACATGTAACTTTCTTTATTTTTTGATTTAATACTTATTGCGCAGACTACTTCGTGTTCTTTTTTTGCAAGTTCTGAACTATAAACAGAATCCTTGCCTCCGCTAAGTAATATTCCTAGTTTCATCTCTGCGTTCCTTATTTTGAAGAAATTCTGTATTTATAAATAAACGGGTTTTTAGCGCCTCTGTAAGCGAAATCTTTAAATATGCATTATCTGGATATTGACAGTGGGGTAGTTTGAGTATTCAATCTACTTACAAATATATAGGTGTATAAAAACATGGCAGATTTACTTGTTGTTAAAGCTAAAATTAAGGACGTTATTGGTGAATATAATGTTGCAGGAGATTTCGCAGAAGAACTTGACAAGCTTGTTCGACAAAACGTTGAAAAGGCAGTTAAGCGTGCTGAAGCTAACGGTCGTAGAACTGTAATGGCTAAAGATCTCTAAATTTTTTTCTTTTTTATTTCTCTTTTAGTTACATTAAAAAACCATATTTTTTACTTTTGAGTATTTTTCAAGTTTTTTGGTAGTTTCTCATCTCATTTTTTTTAAATTTATATATAAACATTTATATATGTTTACTCTTCAATTGAACTGTTATGGCCTCGGTTTCGAAATCTGTTTTTGGATATCCTATTAGAATTAAGTATAAGGGACAGTATGATTTTGATGGTCTTATGGCTCTTATTAGAGGGTATTATAGAAAAAATAAGTTTTTGAAGCTTGACGAACCAAAATTTAAATATAAAGTTGGTGGTGGCGGCGCTGAAGTTGAATTTAAGTTTCAGGGAGAACGAAAAATAACTCACTATATTCGTGCTCATATGTACATCGAAGGCCACATGTGGAAGGTGAAGCGTGAGGAAGTTGTTGAGGGTGGTAAGAAAGTTCTTCGTTCAAACGGTCGTGGCGAGTTTAGAATTAGCGGTAAATTTGAGCTTGATTACCGTGATCGCTTTAAGGAATTAAACCCTGGGGATTCAGGTTATGATAAATTTTATCATGGGCTTGATAAATGGATGCAATCAAAACTTGATGCGGATGCTGTAGGTCTTCAATATGGGGATAATAAGGTATCTGGTAAGAAATATGTTCAAAAGCTTATTATTCGTTTTGGTGACGAAATAAAAAAGTTTTTAAAAATGGAGTGTATATAGTTTGTTAAAGGTATGATATTATGAGTGAAATAAGATCTATTATTGATAATAAAACGTTTTCTTATACTGGTCTTATCTCTGTTCAGGGTTTATATCGTTCAGCTCGTACTTGGCTTGAAGAAAATGGTTATACTCCTTATGAAAAACATCAGTCTCAACAAATCTTTGAAGATGGTTTACAAATCTATGTTGAAATGGATGGTGAAAAGAAGCTTTCAGATTATGCAAAGATTGGTTGGGAGACTCATTTTACTTTTTTAAAGTGTGAAGAAGTTGTTGTTGAAAAAGAAGGACGTAAAGTGAAGATGTATAAGGGTGAAGTTCAGCTTCGAACAGAAGTCTTCTTAATTACTGATTATGATCTTAGTTTCGAACAATCTGCATTTCAATATTTCTTACGTGTTGTCATTGATAAATATGTTTTCAAGAGTTATATTTACAAGGCTGAAAAAGCAATAAAGACTGATTACAAATCCTATGAGTTAATACTCAAGTCTTTTTTGAACATGGAGCGGTTTCATTAGTTTGAGATTTTACAATGGATATTAATGACTTTAAAACCAAACTAGCACGTTTATCTTCTGAGTTTGGAAATCTTCCTGGTCATATACCTCGCGATAAAACTACTGCTTTTTTTCATTTATCTGAAGAAATTGGTGAGGTTGGTGAACAGCTTCGTCATGAGATTCAAAACTCTCCTAGTTTTAGTAAAGAAAAACTTGGTAGTGAGCTTGCTGACGTGATTTCTTTTGCAACTATTATTGCTCATTATTTTAATATTAATGTTTCTCAAGCATTACAAGAGAATTTGGACAAAGTTCAGTCCTTAATAAACAAAGAGAAACCCTAATTTTCTATTCCTGAATTCTGGCTTCATTCTGTATACATCTTTTCTCCACAAGTTTTTTAATGCAGTAATTCTTTCTACCTATTCTTATGGATGAACCTATTACTACAACCCCCATTCCAACTGGTGAACTAAAAACTCTTATGGAATCAGCTAATAAGCTGTATTGGGCTAATTTTGATGGCCGTACTTGGTTTGGTAGGTGTATCTTTCTTTCTTGGTATTGTGAAAAAGGTTCTTGTATTTTTTGTTTTCGTTCAGTTACTAAAGAACGAATAAAAGATCCTTCTAAGGCAAGACGTAGTTTAGCTAGTGTTATTGCTGAGGCAATGCTCATTAAAGGCATGGGTTGGCGTATTGAATTTTTAACTGGTGGTTACGGCATTTTAGGAGATGAAGAATTACTTCGTGTAGCTAAGTTAGTTTCTCAAGTTTTAGAAGAACCTATTTGGATTAATCTTGGTGAGATGGGTGTTAAATTATTAGAGGATTTCAAACCTTATGTTCAAGGTTTGTATAGTAGTATTGAAACGATGGAGCCAAAGCTTCATAAAGAAGTCTGTCCTGATAAACCTATTGAGCCTTATGTTGATATGATGAAGGATGCAGAAAAGTTAGGATACACAAATGCTATTACCATTATTATTGGTCTTGGTGAAAATCAAGCAGATTTTCCTTTACTAAATAACTTTATTGAAGATAATAATATTAAACGAATAACAATTTATGCTTTGCGTCCTGTGCGAGGTACTCCTTTTGAGCATGGTCCAAAACCTGAGGATGTCGCTTGGTGGATTGCAAAGACTCGTATCGCTTTCCCTAAAATAGAGATTATTGTTGGTAGTGCAAGGTATCGTATTCCTGAAATTAGTTTATTTTTTGATGCTGGTGCAAATGCTGTTACTAAACTTCCCGCAACAAATATGTTTAATACAAAAGATGCTTTGCGTGTTGAAGAAGAGTTTAAGAAATCGAAAAGAATTTTTACCGGAACTTTTGTTTGTAAAGATGTGTATTCTAAAGCTAATTGGGAAGGTATGCTTGACCGTTTAGATGTAACTGCTGATGAGCGTGCAGATATTAAGAAAACTTTAATGTTGTATCTTGATGGTATGAATAAGAAAGCTTCTTCTTTATTTGTTGATAGTTGCGAAATAAATTAATTCTGTTTCTTAATTATTCTTTTTTTACTTTACTACATAAAGGATCCTAAGCCTGTTTGTGCACTTCCTTTCATGAGATCATCAAAGTTTGTTTTTTTTAATTCTAATACGCTGTCAGCTATAGGTTTTATTTGTTTTTCAATGTAATGTTCGTAGTCTAATGGTGCTGTTTGTTTTTCTATTGGTTGTGGTCCTTCTGTTGTTATGACATATTCAATAATTGTGCTTGTTATTTTGTCAAGTAGTCTTGCTGCTTTTACGTGTGGTGGTGTCATTTTTGTATATTCATCAAGGTTTTTTCGCAGAGCTTTTTTATACACTAATAATTTGTCGTGTTTTCCTTTTTTTACATCTTCAACAAATGTTTTTACAAATTCCTTTACGTCTTTATCATGAAAAACTAAATCAAGAAGTGTGAGTTGAAATTCTTTAGCAAGTCCTGTCCAGTCTCGTCTTACAAATTCAAGTCCTGTAAAATCAAGAACTGTTTCATATGCATCAATACCGTTTTCTTTCTCTGTTTTCTCTCCGCTAGTTTTTCCAGTTCCCTGTTCGCTGTTTATCAGTTTAAGGCCAGCGTATCTTTTCTTTGCTCCAACATCTGATCCTCTCACGCTTGGTGCAAAGAATTTTACATATAATTTTTCAAATTCTAATTCTAAAATGCTTTCTCGAGAATATTTTTTTGTAATGTGTTCTTTCAAAAAGATATTGAGTTCTTGCTCTAACTTTTTCCCTATTTCTTGTGCTTCAATTGTATTTGTCGTTTTTGGATTAACAAATACTGAGTCCGTATCTCCATAAATAACGTCATATCCTTTTTCTTCAATAAGTTCTGCTGTCAATTTGATGAAGTGTTGTCCGAAGTAGGTTATTGCATTTGATATTGCTCTATTGTGGAATCTTGAATTCGGACTTGCGAGTACTCCATACATTGAATTCATGAGTGTTTTTATCGCGAATCTTGCGAGTTCATTTCCTTCTTTTCTTGCTTCCTCACGCGCATTCCAAAGTTTTGTTAGGAGTTTGGGAAGTATACCTTCATTATTAGCAAAAACTGCACCATTTGGCGCGAGAATATATTTTTTCGTATCTTTTATTTCTTCTTCGAGTTCCTCTTTCATCCCTCGATAGGCTACGGGGTCTATATTGAATGTTCTCATAAGTGATGGATACAGTGATTTAAAATCTAGAACAAGTATGTTGTCATAAATTCCTGGTTTCGAGTTCATCACAAAACCGCCAAGTCCTTGGTCTCTTGCTTGTGGTCTTGTACTTGGTGCAACAAATCCTGCTTCACGAATTTCTCGTAAGTATACTGAATCAAAACTCGCTATGCTTGCTTTTACGTTATTCATGTGTAGGCCTGTGAGAAGTGATCTTTGCCAAGTCAAGTCATACACTCCTGAAACAAGTAATATGTCGTTTACTAGTTGTGAATCTTTAAGATTGTAATCTAGAAATCTTTTAGGGTTTCCTCTATAGTTTCTTTCGATTGCTGTATAATCTTCATCTTCTTCGAGTAATTTACTTTCTTTCAAATAATGTTTTGCTGCAGTGTTTAGTTTGTAATTGTCTAGTTTAACAAATGATGATTTGAGTAGTTGTATTCCATCAAGAATTTCTCGTCCTTTACAGTATACTGATGAATCTTTAAAGAATGATGATTCTAGTCTGAGTGTTGTGACGTCTTTTGTTCTTCCAAGAATGAAAGGGATATCGTATTTTTTAGCTTGTTCTGCAAGGATGCGTATGTCGAAATCTATGACGTTCCATCCTGTTATGATGTCTGGATCGATTTCTTGAATTCTTTTTAAAAACTTCTCAATAAGTTCTTTTTCATCTTTAACGATTGTTGTTTGTTCTAAATCTTTTGTAGTTAATTTGTGTAGTGCTTCGTTTCCTATAACTATTATTTCTTGTACTTTTTCGTTATAGAGTGCGACAGAATATGCTGCTTTATTTTGTTCGTGCGTTTCAATGTCTATTGAAAGCATTTCTGGTTTTGTTGTGCATTCTCGTGATGCTTGAATGTTTGCGTTTTCAAAAAATAAGTCTGTTTGTGAACCTTCTTTTTCTTCTCCTTCGATGAGAACGCTTGAGAGGATATTGTTATCAATAAAATATCTCCGCGTAAATTTTATATCTGCTTCAAAGCATGCGATGTTGTTGTCTTCAAGAAGTTTTCTTAGTTCTGAGATTTGTTTAGGGTTGTGTACATTTACTCTAACAACTTTCTCTTCTTTGAGTGTTTTTAGTTCTGTACTTTCTGTATCGAGTCGTATAATTTGTTTTGCACTTAACTCGTCGCTTTCTTTGATGAAAAAGTACGGTTTTGTTTTTATGCTTGCTTCAAATGTTTTTCCGTTCTTTAGGCGTCCATAAATCCGAATTATTGCTTTGTTTTCAACTATCTCGTAGTGTGAGTTTATGACAAATCCTTCGTATTTTCCCATTGTTTTGATGAAGTCTTCTTTGATTTATAAATTTGCTGTAGTCTTGTCTTTCCCTTTTATTTTCGTGATTTATCAAAAATTATATAAATGCTCTTTGCTCGTGTTTTTATGTGAGGTCAAAAAGAGGTGCTTATTTTTTTCTAATTGATGTTTTTATAGCTATATTTATTTTCGTTATTACTTTATTGTTGGTTAATAGTTTTAATCTTCCAAAGAACTCTTTGGGTGGTGGTCAAGAAAAACTAAATTTGCTTGCTGATGATATATTTACACTTCCTTTATCCACTTTTGACTTACTTATTGAAGAGTCCGTGAATGAATCGTATCTTCTTGATCAAACAATAACTATTGATCAATTAGTGTATATGTTGTATCTTGGTGGTGATCTTCTCGAGGCAGAATCTATGCTTACTAATTTGACTGTGTGGTTTCCTTCAAATTATGGTTGTTCGTATTATATTAATGGAACAAAAGTATTTGAAAAGAATACGAGTGCAGGAATTAATGAAACTTCTGGTAGTTTTCGTTTAGTTCGGAGAAAAATAACTGCTTTACAACCTGACATGGCTAAGACTTATCCTTTTGTCATTTCTGAGGTGTTTATATGGCGTTAAAACGGTTTTATTCTCGTGGTCAAATATTTTCTATGATTGCTATTCTTATGTCTGCTCTTCTTGTTTTATTATTTTCTAGTTCCATCCATATTCCTCTTGATCAAGATGCTTCTATAGTGAAGGCTGAAGTGAATCAATTATCTAGTTTTGTTGATGATCTTGGTTTTACTGTTGGTGTTGCATCGAAGTCGGCTACGTTTTCTATTTTACATGCCTTAGTTGAGTATCACAATGGATCCAATTTTATTGCTGATCCTATCGCTTCTTTTATTTCTTGTTTTGAGAATAATACTTTTCAGCCATCTGTTGCTGGTATTTGGATTAATTGTTCTCAGACTGAGGACGTTTCTTTTACTTCTCAACTTAATGATTTATTTGTTCTTGCAAATACTACTTTCGGTGTTTCTGCGAACGCCACTCTTTTACTTGTTGAGTTTAATCAAAGTACACCTTACTCTGTTGAGACTTCTGTTCTTTTAGATCTTACTGTTGTTAAGGGTTCTTCTATTCGTTGGGATCGACTTTTGAATCTGACTCATGAAGTGAGTTTTGTTGGTATTAATGATCCTTTGCTTATGGCTTTTGGAATCAATCAATCAATTCAGTTTAGGCCTTATGATTTGGGTCATTTTGTTAGTTCGGTTTATTTTCATGCGAATTTTACAATGTATAATGAGTATATGGATAATTCTTGGTATTATAAGGATAATACGAGCCATTCCTTTTTTGATATGTTGCAAGGAAATTTTCCTACTACTGAGTCTGATTATCATCCTTTTGGTATTACTTCTTTCATTAATGTAACTGCTATTCCTAACGCTACTTGGTCAAATCATACTTCTTTTATTGAGCATCATTTTTTTAGTAAGTATTATAATTCAACTTTTATCTATGATGAATCTGATTTGCGAAGAATTAATAATGGTACTATTGATGATGATTTTTTGTATTCTTTGACTTATCACAAATTTATTTTTGATGCTAAGAATGATACTCCTTCGTTAATGTCTGTTGAGGCTTGTTGTTTTGATCATCCTACGCGTTGTGAGGATGCATGCAGTTAAGAATACTACTGAAAAATGGTTAACAAAGTTTATAATGGCTCTTTTTATCAATTATAGTTATGGGTGAGGGTGGCATAGAGACTGGGGTAGACCGTCTAGTACAGTTTTTAGAAGGTAAAGGCAAGCAGAGTCTTAAAGATGTTTCTTCTGCGATAAAAGTACCTGAATCTACCTTGCAATTGTGGATTGAATTTCTTGTCGAAGAACAAGTTATAGGTATAGAATACAAATTCACGAAACCGTATATTTTTCTTAATACTGCTACAACCACTTCTACTTTGGTTGAAGATACTCCTGATAGTAAGATTAGTTTGAAAATTTTTAAATCCGAGTTTTTTGAAAACGCAAAGAATAAAATGATTCCTGACAGCAAAATTCCTTTGTTGTGGGGAAAACATTTAGAGACTGCATTAAAAAAGCAAAGCGAATACTTTATTCGTGAGGCTGCAAAACGTCAATTACCAACTCCCGAAAAACTATTCGAGAAATATAAGGGAAAACTTTTCGCGGTGTAAATATGGACTTAGAAACATTTTTGGAAAAAGACATTGTTGAATACCTTGAAGTATTTTCTAAAGAAAAATCTAATCTCGCAGGAGAGGACGAAACAAATAGTTTATTAAAATCAAGGAAATATTCTGATATTGTTCTTGATGCTTTTGATGATAAAAATAAAGTTAGGCCTTTATTTAACTTGCAAAATCATTTCCATTTAGCAAATCCTGTGAATCTCTTTGAAAAAGATATTGTTAAGAAAGAAATTACTCCACCTATTCAAGTTCCTGTACTTTCTGATGATGCAGATCTAAGTGACAAAGAACTAAACGAAAAAAAGATAAAAGACGAACAAAGAAAAGAAGAATTAAAAAAATTATATCCTCATATTGTTTTACCTCAAGGTTCCCAATACACTTATGAATATCTTCGAAAATATGTACTTGCTCTCTTAGCTATTGAGCGTGAAGATCGTACGTCTGCAGTAAAAATATTATATGATTTGTATAAACATTATCCAAAGAATCTTGCTGTGCAAATTCGCATGCAAGAAGCATTGAAGCTTGAACTGTCACCTCCACCTCCTCAAAAGTCACCTCGAAGTACGGATGTTTTATTAAAAAGCTCTATGAATATGCATGAGTATGTTCAAGGTTTGAAAGCTTTGCGTGCTGGGGATAAAGATACTGCCATAAAACTTTTTACAACATTAAAAAATGCTTATCCAAAGAATCTTGCTGTTAAGCTTCGCTTACAAGATGCAATGAAAATTTAGTTGATGAAAAATGATTAATAAAAATATATCCAATAAATCTAAGTTTACTGAGGGTTTAGTACTTGATGAATATTCTTTAACAGTAAACAATATCTTGGTCCAGATAACAATTACTCGTTACCCTCATTATCCTGTTCCTAGGTATGATGTTTCTATAACGAATATTAGTGATACAACAAAGATTATTCTCGAAAAAATTAGACAAGATTTTATTCAAAAAATTGATTTTTCTGCAATAGAAAGTTTTGAGTCTAACGATCTTTCACGTATTCAGGATAGGTTTAGAAAAGAAATTAAGCATCTTCTAAGAAATTATTTTCCTAACTTGGATGAGAAATCTGAGGCTATGTTGATTAATTATGTAATTGAAGAAAATCTTGGCTTTGGAAAGGTCGATGTTCTCCTAAATGACCCTCATCTTGAGGAAGTTGTTATTAATAATCATTCTGAGCCCGTTCGTGTATATCACAAACGTTTTGGTTGGCTTGAAACTAATGTTAAAGTCGTTACTGAAGCACGTATTAGACATTATTCTTCTATGATTGGTAGAAATGTTGGTAAAGAAATAACTGCTCTTAATCCTTTAATGGATGCACACTTAAGGAACGGTGACCGTGTAAATGCAACTCTTGAACCAATCTCTTCAAAAGGAAATACTATTACTATTCGTAAGTTCGCAAAAGATCCTTGGACTATTACTAAATTCATTAAATCAAATACTATTTCAAAAGAAGGTGCTGCATTTTTATGGCTTTGTTTACAGGAAGAGTTATCTGTTCTTGTTGCTGGTGGTACTGGTTCGGGAAAGACTTCCATGCTTAATGTTCTTGCAAATTTTTTCCCTGCAAATCAACGTATCATTTCTATTGAAGATACTCGTGAGTTAGTTCTACCCGGAGATTTACATTGGGTTCCTATGGCAACTCGCCTTCCTAACCCTGAAGGGAAAGGAGGTATTTCCATGCTTGATTTACTTGTAAACTCTTTACGTATGCGTCCAGATAGAATTATTGTTGGAGAAATTCGTCGTAAGGAAGAAGCACAAGTTTTACTTGAAGCAATGCATACAGGTCATTCAGTATATGCAACAATTCACGCAAATAATGCTGAAGAAGTTATTATTCGTCTAACGAATCCTCCAATTGATATTCCTAAAGAAATGATTTCCTCTCTTGGACTTATTTGTGTTCAAAACAGAAATCGCCGAACTGGTAAACGCCGAACTTTGCAGCTTGCTGAGGTTCTCCCCTCAGGAGATTCTAATGTTTTAATGCAACTTAATGTTCATGAAGATAAGCTTGAAAAACATAATGAAAGTGAAATTCTTTACCAACGTTTAGAAATGTATACTGGCTTGTCTACTGATGAAATAAAAAAAGATTTGGAGTCAAAGAATAAAGTTTTGCAGTGGATGCTTGATAATAATGTTGATGATATTGAGTCTATTGGTGATGTAATGTCTCAGTATTATCTGGGTATTTTGGATATGACTGCACCTCCTCCACGAAGAAAGAGTGATGGATAAAGATGACTCTCATAAATTATTTAGTTTCGCATCAACCTCTTCTAAAGAAGAAATTGCGTACCGCTAAAATTTCTAAAACTCCTGAAGATTTTGTTAAACGTGCTTTGCAAAATGCTTTTAAGGCTGGTGCTGCACTGCTTGTATTAGTCTTTTTTTTGTTGAGTAAGAATGAACCTAATTTTATTATACCTCCTATAATTGGTTTTATTGCAGGCTGGGTGATGTACTATTTAGGAATCAGGAAAGTTGATGTTGCTATTTTAAAACGTGCAAAAGCTATTGATAGAGATGTTCTTTTTGCTGGTCGTTTTTTACTTATCAAACTTAACAGCGGAACGCCTTTGATTAGCGCTATTGAAGAAGCTTCTAAAGGAAATAGTGCTGCAACTAATTATTTTAAAGAAATTATGCGAGAAATCGAACTAGGTACTTCCCTTGAATTGGCTCTTGATAGGGGTACGGAATATTGTCCTTCAAAAAGTTTAAAGAAAATTTTATTTCAAATAACAAATGCTTTGAAAATTGGTGTTGATGTAACTAACTTTTTGCAAGCTATTCTTGATGAAATCTCTGATGCGCAATTAACAGAAATTCTTCGTTATGGGAAAAAACTTTCTAGTCTTACGATGATGTATATGCTTGTAGCAATTGTTGTTCCTAGTTTAGGTATGACTCTACTTATTGTTCTTGCAAGTCTTGTTTCCATTCCTATGGATATGGGTATTTTTGTGGCTATAACTTTTTTCCTTTTCGTATTACAATATATTTTTATTACTTTGTTTAGATCAGCAAGACCTAACATGGATGTTTAAAGAATGAAAGATACTATGCTTACAAAATTTGGAAAGGCTTTTGTGCCTGAAACACTTTTTGGTAAACCTATTAGAACAAAATTGCGTTCTTATTTGCTTACTGCTGGTTATAATTATGTACCTTATTCTCTTTTCGGTATTTTATTCTTTGTTGCTGCTGTAATAACTTATTTTATTTTTGTTCCTTTTGTTTCTCCTTTACTTCAAGATAAGTTTTTTGTATTTGTATTTTTCTTTTCATTTATTGCTTGGGCATTTATCCAATTGATTGTTTTAGCTTTCATTATTATTTCAGTGACCTTTTTTATTAATATCCAAATTTACAGACGAACAAACGAGATTGAGGCTCAACTTGCAGATTTCTTGGTTCTTGTTTCAACAAATTTGAAAGGTGGTCTTTCTTTAGAGGGTGCTTTGTGGGCTGGTATTCGCCCAGAGTTCGGTCTTCTAGCTGAAGAGATGACTATTGTTTCAAAGAGAGTAATGACTGGAAATGATCTTTCAGAAGCATTGGATGAATT
>CAZFEG010000012.1:0-15408 GCA_964517565.1 uncultured Methanosarcinales archaeon | reverse complement strand
GTTTTATTTTTATAAATATTAATCGCAACAGGAGAAGTATGAGAAATATATTTTATTTTGGTATATTTATATTTTGAAAATTGTTCTTCAGCCATTTCTTTTTGTTTTACATTATAGAGCATTCTTGTTTTTATTTTTTTATCTGCACGCATATGATGAATTTTTTCAAAGAAGGCAAGAACAGGCACTTCGTCAGTACCACGAGTACCACCAATCACATAATTCGTTTCACCTTCATTCAACATTTCTAATTGTTCACGAAAGATAATTTCTAAACCTTTAAGTCCAAAAAATAATTCAGTTTGTTGATCTTGTTTAGAATCTTCAAACTTTGCAAGAAGTTGAGGAAGAATATCCTGCACCTTAGATTCAGATTTCTGAATGTTCTGCTTTTTTCCATCAAGATAATTAAGTAATTGATTTGGATGTGCAGCTTTGAAATGCTTTATTTTATTTTGCAGATAAGTTGTGATAAGTCCCTTTCGTCGTAGGCGTTCAAGAACCTCATATACTTTGGAACCAGTTATTCCTGACTCATTGACTATCTTTCCTTTGGAAGAGTCTCCTAGGTCCAATACGGTTGTATAGACCTTAATCTCTGACTCAGTGAGACCAATTTCTCTAAGAACTGACGTATCCATAGGAACCCTTAAGGGAGCCCTCTTATTTATAGCTTCCTATGAGATACTAAGAGTAAAAGGAGGAATAAAATGATAGAAGAACTAGAAGTAATAACAAAAAAAGAGAATATATTCAAGGAAATTTATAGTCAAGGAAAAACAGTTATGAAGAGTAATGTTGGAGCCGCAGTAGTTGCAATAAGTGCAGCATATCTCGCAACAGAAATAGCAGAGAACTATTTTGGAATTCAAGCAAAAGAAGCATTAATAGGGATAGGCACAACAGTAGATCTCCTAACTTACTGGGCAGGATTCATAGGAATGTCAACGTATTTGGATAAAGAAGCATACGTTACAAAAGGAAAAGCAAACTGGAAAGCGATTTGGAAGAAAGCAGGAGAAACAAATGCTATTTTTTGGATAGTGAAAGGAACATATGCGCCTTTGCGAGCACTTGGGCATAATTGGTTAATTGAAAAAGGAATGGAAGCAGAAAGTGGAGGTTTAGTAACGCAAGTAGCACTAACAGGAGTATACACTGTAGGACTCCCGCCAGCAATATATGCATATGAAAAAGGGATTGTGCAAATAGGAAAAATAAAAAAATACATGTCTAAACAAAAAACTACTTGAAGGTTATTATTTAACAGCGAAATACACCCTCAAAACAATATTTGAAAACAGCCATCAAATTTATAAATAAAACCCTCTTCTGAGATGATAATGGTTCTTGACAAACTAGGAGATAGCTTAAAAAACAGCTTAAAAAAACTGACGAACTCAAGTCTTATTGATGAAAAGACAGTTAATGGACTCGTTAAAGAAATACAACGAGCACTACTCCAATCTGACGTAAATGTCAAACTAGTCTTCGCACTAGGGAAAAAAATCAAGGAAAGAGCACTCTCTGAAAAACCACCAACAACAATAGGAAAAAAAGAATTCTTAGTAAACATAGTATATGAAGAAATGGTTAACCTTGTTGGAAAAGGTAAAAGCACGATTGATATTGATAGCACAGATAAAATGCAGAGTAATGGAGTTACTGGCATGGCTAAGGCCAAACCATTCATCATAATGCTTGTAGGTTTATTTGGAAACGGTAAAACAACCACAGCAGGAAAACTTGCAAATTATTTTAAAAATCGAGGGAAAAGAATCGCACTCGTTTCAACAGATACCTGGAGACCTGCAGCTTACGATCAGTTACGTATGCTTGGAGAAAGTATTAATGTTCCAGTCTTTGGAAAGCCAGAACTTGGTGATCCTGTAAAAATATATCAACATTTCAAAAAAGAACTTGACACATTTGAAATTGTTATTGTAGATACTGCAGGACGAGACGCTCTTAATGATGAACTTATTGAAGAACTCAATAACATTAATACAAACATAAATGCTGATGAAACACTTCTCGTACTTAATGCAGATATAGGTCAAAGTGCAGAAGCACAAGCAAGAACATTTCATGAGACTTGTGACGTTAAAGGAGTCATACTTACAAAACTCGATGGAACTGCAAGAGGAGGAGGTGCGCTTGTTGCATGTACAGTAACAGGAACACCAATTAAATTTGTAGGAGTAGGAGAAAAAATTGATGCACTCGAAGAATTCCGTCCAGAAGGATTCATAGGTGTACTTCTTGGAATGGGAGATTTAGAATCACTTCTTGAAAAAGCAAAACTTGCAATAAGTGAAGATGAAGCCCAAGACATGGGTAAAAAATTCTTAAAAGGAGAATTTAATTTAATTGATCTTTATGAACAAATGAAATCCATGAAAAAAATGGGATCACTATCAAGCATTGTTAATATGATACCTGGAATGGGAGGAGCAAATATCTCAAAAGATATGCTAGTAGGCCAAGAAGAAAAAATGGAAAGCTGGAAATATCTTATGAACTCCATGACAAAAGAAGAACTTGAAAATCCAGATATTATACGAGGAGCACGTCTAGAAAGAATTGGTGCAGGATCAGGACAAAGCAAATCAGATCTTCGTCTCTTACTAAAACAATACAAACAAGGTAAGAAAATGATGAAAATGATGAAAGGCGGAACTGGCAGTGAAAAAGATATGCAGAAAATGATGCAGAAAATGCAAGGCGGAAAAATGAAATTCAAATAGGTTTCTTTTGACACAAAAAATTATATTTTAAATATTTCTTGAAAGTAAACACCAATTCTAAAAGTAGATTTTGTACGTAAATTCTTAGTTAAAATTATACTCTAGAATTGGATAGAATCATGAAAATTCGTCATGATTGTTGCACCCGTGCCTGAAGGGCAAGGCATAAAAAGCAACAATTATCAAAATGATGAATTTTGTGATACCAAAAATTTCGATCTAAAGGGTAGGATATTAAATCTCTAAGAAAAATCTTTATCGAAATTTTTTAGTATAAAAGGAAGTCGCTCCAGGGATGTTGTGAAAAGGGTGTGTGAGGTGTTTTGGGAAGCAGAATACTTCTTACCCTGGACGCGCCTTAGATATACCTAAGTAAATCTATTCACTGTATAGTAGTACTTATATATAAATGTTTCTATTTTGTATTTACTTTACAGTAGTACATATTTTACTTGAATAGTTGAGAAAAGCTTAGAAATGAATAACTTTGTCAAAAAGCTGAATCACATCAGCGCGAACAGTATCCACCAAAGAATCCTGAACAGAAAGCATTAAACAACCAATTCTTCGCGTACGAAGCTGAGTAAGAACAATATGCAACAACTTAGCCATATTCACAGCACCATTAGAAATAATTAATTCATTAAGAGAATCAATACATAAAAATTTACGACCCGAAAAACCCTCAAGTTCCTCAAAAACAGCAGCAAACATAGTCTCCAAATCACCAAGGCCTGAAAGGTCAATATGATGCGTATCTTTCATAAGAGGCTTACCCTCTTTTTTAGCAACACAATCAATAACAGAAAGATTTTCTTTGACAATATTATTCGACTTATAATCTCTAGCAACATCAACAAAAGACTTATCAGTAAGAAGCAAAACAAAACCAAACCGAACACCAAGTTTACTAATAATAAGAGGAGCTACATGTTTAATTAAATCTAAAGAAGTCTCAACTAAAACGACAGAACCATCAGGAACAGATTCAAAAACAGAATCATCCTCAAGAAACTGTGCTAAATAATTTAGATCAGCCATTTTATTCTCGTATAGTCTCCTCCACACGCAAGGCAATATCACGAATGAACTTTTTTTGAGATAAACCACTAGCAACATTAAATATTAAAAACGTTGATCCACTTAAAGGAGTTTTTTTAATTGTACGAATAAGAAATTCAGAAAAACGCAAAGTCTCAGAAAGAGGCTTGTGTAAAGAAATTGTGGAAATAGAATCAATAAAAACGAATTTTTTTATACTAATAAGTTTAGGTAAGGAAATATAAATTGCACGAACCAACTCATTAATATCTAACTTATTATCAATATGAATACAACGATCATGAAGGACCTTAGACTGTTTAGCAAGAGCAGAAGCAACATCAATAACGAGTAACTTATTAATATCAATATCTTTTCTAAGAAAAATAGATTTTAAATTATCGAAAGGTCGTTGAAAACTAATATACACCCCTTCAAAACCATCATCAAGTAAAGTTTTTACAGAAGCAGAAGTCGCATCTAAATAATTCTCTTCAGGCAATTCAGCCATAATTATTGCGCCATGCTCGTGACTATGTACAACACGAAGCAGTTCCTGTTCAATTGTTTTTTGATCCATAACACACATCAGCTTTTTGAAAAAAGCCCCTTAGACTTTTTCTTTTTACTATCACCATCTTCAAAAAACTCACTCATAAGTTTTTTTGCAGCAGCAGAAGATAATTTATTTGAACTGAAAGAATCATAATCAAGAATATCTTTAATATTTTCTTTAAAGAAAACACCTTTAGACTCAGCAATAATATTATTTGTAATAAGACCGTCAATAAATTGAATTAAAGGTTCAGCACCCAGACCGATTTTTCTCGCATCCTTAAAATGTTTATTTGCAGCAGGACCTAAAAACCGTTTGAACTCAGTAAGAAGTTTATCTTCAGTAGACCTATCCACCTTTCTTGTAACCCCTGAAAGAATACCTTCAAAATCTTCAAGAGATTGCACAACAACAAGACCGTTTCCAGTAATATCATATTCAATAAGATACTTACTATGAGAACTACCTCTAATCTTAACAATATTCATAACTTCTTGCAATTTACCCTCCATCTCAACATGACGAAGCATAATAATATTATCCATAACAGTAGATATTTGTGCATCTGTTAAAGGTAAAGTGCCTGAAAGAGGAGTGTTTACCATAATAAAAATGGTAGTTACACCAGCAGATTTTAAAAAACCATTAAGACGCTTTGCAAAATTTGCAAAGTCTTCAGAAGGAAATTCATTAGCAACAGCAGACAAAGAATCAAGAACGCAGCGTTTAATATTGTGTTTCTCAACAAGATTTTTAATATCTGCAAGATGCTCATCAAGTAAATTCTCATGAGGATACATACATCGCATAAACAATAAATCTTTACCAGCATAAGAATTTAAGTCCCAACCAAAACCTTTAGCATTACGTCGAATTTGATCCTCCCCTTCTTCAAAACCAAGAAATAAACAAGGTTCGTTTTTAGCAAGAGAATCCATAAGAAAATGAAGGCCAAGTAAAGATTTACCAGTCCCTGTTGAACCAGCAACAAGAGTTGATGATGCCTCAAGTATACCACCACCAAGTAATTGATCAACTTTAGTATTACCAATAGAAACACGATTTGATGAAGCAGGTGCTTCAAGTTTCACATTTAATTTTGGAATAATATAAAGACCTTTTGTACTAATTTTAAAATCGAAGATTCCCAAAGTAGCATCTCTGCCACGAACTTTAACGACATTAATCTTTCTACGAACACCCATATCAGTATCAAATCTGTCAAAACGTAAAATAACATCAGAAATAAATTCTTCAACACCGAAAATAGAATACGAACCAGCAGACATAACTTCACTTGTAAGAATTGCAGTACAACCAAGTGTAGCAAGCATTTTTCCTAATTCAAAAATGAATTGGCGGATTTTCGCTTTATCATTAATAGTATAAGCGATCGCAGTAATTGAATCAATAACAAGGCGTTTAGCATTAATTTCTTGAACTTGTTGTTCAATAATATCCAATACTTCTTTATGATCAAAACCATCATCAGACTGACAAATATCCCGCAAATCAAGAACTTTTAATTTCTCATGCTCAATAGCAACCTTATCATAAAAATCCATTGTTTCAAGATTCTTTAAAGTATTAAACAAAGGCTCAGTTAAAGTAATATAAAGAGCCGTTTCATCGTGTTTAATTGCATTAAATAACCATTCAAAAGAAAAAATAGTTTTACCAGAACCAGAAGAACCAGCAACGAGAACAACAGAACCAGTTGGAAAACCACCACCTAAAGCGTCATCAAAAGTAGAAATTCCTGTAGGAGAGCTCAAAAGAGCTGTTTTCTCATCAGCAGAACTTGAAATAGCATCATTACTTGTTAAATCTCCAAACATAGACATGTAAAAACCCCTTTTTCCTTTTTAAAGAAGAAATCTTTTAAATAGTTTTCTACTAAAAACAATCAAAGAGAGAAAATCATACAAAAAAAACAAAAAATAGAAAAAAATTAGCTACTCAGAAGTTTTTTCTCCTGATCACACTCAATCTTATCCTCTATATCTTCAAACTCCACTTCGCAATCAGCAGTCTTGATGTCTACAAATTTTCCTTTTCGATGAAATAAATGTTTTACCATAATCATACCCTCCAGAGTAAATCTGAAATGAGGGTTTTTATTACTTGAGGAAGTAAAGTCAAGAAGATGAACTTAAGAAAAAAATGTAATTGTAGAGTTTACTACAAATAAATGATATGGTTTATAAGCAAATAATGATTTGTCTCCAATATGGGTACAATAGGATTTGTCGTAAAAGGAACAAAAGCAGTGTATGACTTCAATAAAGCATTGAAAGACCCTATATCCGCTCAAGAAAAAACACTCAAAAGAATCATTAATTCTACAACCAATACTCTCGTAGGGAAAAAATACAGATTACAAAAAGATATGAGTATAGAGGAATTTCAAAAAGCAGTTCCCATAACAACATATTCTGATTACGAAGAATTTATCGAACTCATTAAAGAAGGCGAAGAAAACGTTATGAGTACAGATGAACTTTTAGGTTTTGCAATCACCTCAGGAACAGCAAGCAAAGGAAAAGCAATACCTATTTTTTCAGGAACAAGAGAAGAATACTTTCGAATAAGTGCAGTATGGTATCAAAAATTTCTTCGACACCACCCAGAAATCACCAAAGGAAAATTAGTTTATTTAGGTGCAGCAAGCAGCGAATATGAAATTGAGATTAATGAAAAAATGATTCCTTGCGGAAGCATCTCAGGAATGAACTATTCATTCTTAAAACAAGGTTCAGCACTAGGGAACAAAAAACTTCTTCTTGATGAAGAAACACTCAATGAAAAAGATGAAGAAAAAAGAAATATTATTATTGCAAAAAAAAGTTTAGCAGAAGATGTTACATTCTTAGGATCAGCAACAGCAACAAACATTATAAAATTATATAATACAATTTACAAAAATAAACGTTCGCTTCAAAAATATTTCAAACAAGAAGGGCAGCTCGCAGTAGCAGAAATACTAGGGAGGGAAAAATTTACCCTAAGAGATTTCTGGCAAAACCTTGACTGGATTGGAAACATTATACATGGCGCAAATAAAGAATTATTTCCAAGACTACATAAAATCTTAGGAACAGTAGCAGGAAAAAAAGCAAACATCTATGACGCAGGAGTTCTAGCAAGTGAAAGACAACTCTATACAAATATATTTGATAATGGAAGAAGCGGATGTTTACTTCTTAATGAAGTATTTTATGAGCTACTAGCAAAAAACGCAAAAAAAACAATTCTCCCACACCAAATGAAAGACAACACAGATTATGAAATTATTATAAGTACACTTGGAGGACTATTCAGATATAATATGGGAGACCGCGTACGACAAGTTGGTGAAACAGAATACGGCGTAAAAAAAATTGCCTTTTCAGGAAGAGACTACATGTTCGAACCATCACAAGCACACATCTATGAAGAAAAACTCATTGAAAGCATAAAAATCGCAAGTAAGAAAAGTGGAATAAAAATATACAAATACCTATCATTTGTTGAAACATTAGCAAATGATGAAACAAGTGCAAGCATCATTATTGAAACAAAAAATAATAAACCAATACAAGATGCAGATACATTCATAGAAACATACGACCTCGAACTTGTACGAACAGGACTAACCTACGGAGAGACAAGAACAGGAATGTCAAGAAATAATGTGCCAACAATCATACAAGTTTCTAAAGGTTCCATTGACGATCTATTTACAGGAAAATCAAAAGGTAAAAACGCAAACCAACAAAAAGTAGTCTCATTTCTCAACGAAAATGATGTACCGACAAAATATGGAATGAACATTTTAAGAATGTACATATTCCCTCAAAACAAACGGAAAGAACATAAATTGCATATTGAGAAAATATACAACGAAAGAAAAACATAAGCACATCACTTAACAGAATACGCAAAATTTATATATTCTTCTTGCTAAAAAACCAATACAATGAAAGCACCCATAATAATCAATATGGTTAATGGATTAATGAATGTAACAGATAATCCTAAAAAATTATCAAAATCAAGTTACGCTCATAAAAGAATTTAAAAAACAAAAACTCCCAATAATTCTTGTACAGGGGAAAGATCGCAATAAACCAAACCTTGTCATGGACAGACTCTGGGGAGAAGAACTAGAAGAAAATCCTAAAGATAAAGAAATTATTAAAGAATTACAAAAATATACATATGATAAAATTATTAAAAAACCAGAATACGATGTATTCTACAAAACAGATTTTGAAAAATATTGTAAAGAAAAAATATTGATGAACTCTATTTTACAGGAGTCTACTCAGGAGCGTGTGTGTTTTTTAGTGCAAGCGCAGCAGCCATACGAGAATACAACCCTATGCAATAACTGATGCAACAGGCGGACCAAAAAGATCACTCGTGAATAAAGGATGGCAACAAGATTCATTCAAAAGATTCAAATTATTAATAGGGCCACTACTAACAACAAAGAAAGTTGTACAAATTATTAAAAGAAAAACGAAAAAGAAACATATGAAACGAAAAAAAATTATTCAATTTTCCAGTCTAGCACTCTTTCTAGTAGTTTGGGGAACAATAATATTTTTGTTTGGAACAGAAAAAATAGTACAGCTTATTGGAACAAAAAATAGTTACATAATCCTTTTCGTCGTGGGAGCAGCAGGAGGAGTATCAACAGTAACCGCAACATCATTCTACTCAACACTCACAACATTTGCAAACGGAGGGCTAAACCCAATAACACTAGGACTCATTGGAGGAACAGCAATAACCATAGGAGATTCATTATTTTATTATCTAGGTAAAAAAGGAGAAGAATCACTACCAAATAAAGCACAAAAAATAACGAAACGAATATCTAAGTGGATTGACAGTTATCCAAAATGTCTCATACCAATAATCACATTCGTATACAGCGGGCTCACACCATTACCAAATGATATACTAACAGTATCTCTTGGCGTATCAAGATACAAATACAGATATGTAATAGCACCACTCCTTCTAGGAAATATCTTTCTTACAACAGTAATTGCCATAATTGCAAGTGGAATGATTTTCTAAATAAATAAAAAACCTTGTAAAGAATAGTAACTAGAGAGCGTTTACACAGATTGATATATTCAATACTATAAATAAAACCATGCAAACAGGAGAATCTTTGAATGAAAATCTTAAAAGTAGATGTGATAGCGATAAGATCTTCTGGGTGTACTATGGACCAACAATCTCAGATATCTTCGAATTAATAGATGCAATAAAACAAATAGATAAGTATACATTCAAATACCACGTTAATCTAGATAATAATAAAAATGATTTTACTGACTGGATTAGAACTTCTTTAAAACTCAGAAAACTAGCATTAAAACTTGAAGGAGTTTTTGACAAAGAAGAATATTTAAAAATTCTCGAAGACGCACTCACGCACGAAGGATTAACAAGTGCAGCAAATAATTAAAGAAAACTAATTCTTAGTAAATAATACCAATAACAACACCATTAATATCATCAAAGCGAACAACGAAAGGATCCTCTTTAAGATTATTATCGCCTTTAGTTGTGTAAAATGAACCTTGAGTATCTGAAGCAATAGCAATAACCCTATGAACAATATTTGTTTCATGCTCCTCAAGCTTAAAAAAAATAATATCACCTATACGAATACCTGCTTCGCTTGAAGGCATCTCTGTAAGAACAGTTGCACCCGAATCAATAACAGGAACCATAGAATTAGTATCATAAATAAACTATTTTTTAGCATTCTTCGAACGAATTTCAACCATAATCCTTCGAACATAAATATCGGACTCAGACAAGCGATCTTCAGGAGCAACAGGTTTTATTTCAAAAACCCTTTCTTCAGTTCTTATGAATTTTATCTTCTCGTTCAAAAAAGAAACTTGGTTTTGATAATACTCAAAATTAATTATGGAAAACAAATTTTATAAACGTTCCGGTAAAAAACCACAATAAATAGTTAGAATGACTATTTCAACAGTATTCCCTTGAAAACAGGAAATAGAAAAAATGGAGCCCCCGGCGAGAGTTGAACTCGCGACCTCCTGATTACAAGTCAGGTGCTATAGCCACTAAGCCACGGAGGCATTAATTTATACTGATAATAACTTTGTTTGTGCTGTTGAGCAACCTTTGTTGCGAAAACTGGCACTTCGCTGTCAATGTGTGAAAGCATTGCACGGAGGCAGCATACAGCTTAGAACAGTTAATGCATTTAAAAAGGTTTTTGTGGAAAGCCTTGAAAAAGAGGGAATTATTAGAAATTCTGTAAAGATAATACAAACTATTTAGGAAAGGAATTATACACTTTCAAACCCTTATCTGCAAGATAATTCTCTAGTTTTGTTGTGAAGAGATGATGTTTGTCTCTGGTGAGAATATTTGCGTTATGCTCTATTGCAGAAACTAAAAGAACAGCATCTGAAGGATCAGGAACTATTTGTAACAAATTCTTATCAAAATCAGAAATGAATAATTTTTCGATATCGCGCTCACCGGGATGAACAGGAACTGAGACGCAGTACAGCCGCAAATCATCTTTTACAATATGGCGAAATCGTTCTCTAAAAACGTGCGAGACGTCATGACGATGAAATAAAGCTTCTTCAATAGTAAAACTTGAAAGAGCAACGATATGAGTTTTGCAAAAAGCTACAAATTCTTTTTCAAGGTGTTTATCAAAAATATAAAATAAGAAACAAGTATCAATAAAAAAATCTACTTGTAAGTCCCACTTTTCTAAAGCATCAAATAATTCTTTCATTTTTCTCATACTAAAAATACTATAAAACCAAGAGCAACACAAGCACCAATAAGGCAACCCGCAATTAATTCCTTAACTGTGTGACCATGCTCGACGACAACCTTGTGAGCTAATTTCTTTCCTTTCAAAGATTCTTTTAAGACATCAGCATTATTTCCGCTAGCAAAGCGAATACCAATTGAATCACGAAGAACAATTGCAAATAATGCAAAAGAGATTACGAACAAAGGAGAAAAACCATCACGGAAAAAAAGCATTAAAACTATTGCAACTAAAGGCGCAACATGAGAACTAGGACCGTTCCCACTCATGTAAAAAAGATTTTTTAAAGATTTTTTAGGAGAAGTAAACAATTTGAGACCTTGAGAGACTAACCAAGATAAGACCATAGCGAGAAACAAAGCAAAACCAAAAGTAGAAAAATCAATAAATATCATTAAGCAACCCTCCGAAAACGCATATTAATAAAAACCCATTCTAGTAATAATAAAAAAATAGCAAACATAATACCATATACTTCTAAATGGAAAGGAATTTTTGCTTCGTGAAACTCAGTATTTAAAGATTTGAAATCATCAATGACATCCTGGGAAGTTGTAGGATACAAAGCCAAACCAGAAGTAGCATTAGTAACATATGAGATCAGTTCTTTATCAATAGAAGATGAAAGATTATAAATTTCAGGCAAATAACCAATAGGCGCACTATTCGTTCCTAAACCAACAATATGAATAACAACTTTTTTATGAACAGCATAGGCAACAGCCTGGTGAATAGACTCATCCATATACGTTCCAGCCGTATCAACACCATCACTAAAAATAATAATTGAACGACCACGAGAATCATCATCAGAAAATAAATTTGTTGAAGTAATAATAGCGCCAGCAATATCAGTACCACTCGTTCTTGAAAGATTAAGAATATCGAGATTCAAACGGGTTGATAATTTATTACTATCCAAACCATTACGCACATAAGTGACGCCTGAAAAAGTAACCATAGCTACTTGAGTTTCTGAGGATAAGGAATCCAAGAATAAAATACCTGCATTCTTTGCAGCTCCAAGACGAGAAGGGAAAATATCTTTAGTCAACATAGAAGGAGAAGTATCAATAGCTAAAACATAGTCAAAATCATTCTGATTACCATCATACCAAACAGTCACACCAGCCAAAGAAGAAATAAGAAAAATGAATATAAGAGAACGCAAAATAAGAATAAAACTATTTTTTACAACAAAACGTTTACCAGCAATACGCTTGAGAGTCTCAAAATTAGCGAAACGTAAAGCTTTAGATTGAGTGTGTTTTAAAAAATAGAAATGAGCACCAACAAGAATAGGAATAAGTATAACTAACCACAAAAAAACCGGTCTTGTAAACTCAACAGTTATCATTAGGACATACCTTGGTGTGAATTAAAAAATTTCTCTAAAGACTTTTTGAAGTCAGCGCCGTTTTCAATAGTAACACAACTTCCCCTTAATTTTTTAAACACTTTTTTTATATACTCTTCTTGTTTTAAAGACTGCACTTTATATTCTTTCGCATAAGAATCAGTATCAATATACATGGTTTCCTCAGTATTAGGATCTTTCACAACAAATTGACCTGTATGAGGAGGTAACTCCCTATCACGCTTATCTCTTATCATAACACCCATCAAATGATGTCTTGAAGCCAAAGAAAGCATGTACTTCTCCCATTTTTTAGGCAAACCTAAAAAATCTGAAACAATAATCATAATAACTTTGTCATTAAGCATAGAATTAGCTTGAAGAAAAGATTTTTTAAAATCTTTAGGACCACCATAATATTCTTTATTAGACAAAGTCTTTTCAAAACGAGAATGCATACCTTTTCCAAAGGCTGGCTGAAAAGAAACTTGCAATTTATCACTGAATAATCCCAAACCAATAGCTTCACCTGAATCACTTGCTGCTTGAGATAAAGCATAAACCAACTCTGCACCATACTCTGCTTTCAGTTTCTTTGTAGTTGTAAAAAGCATGGAATTAGAAACGTCCAATAAAAACATAACACTAAAATTTCTATATTCTTCAAACTCTCGAACAAGTAAAGACTTAGAACGTAAACTTGCACGCCAATCAATAGTAGAAGCATCATCAGTATAATTATATGCGCGATATCCAGTGAACTCTAAACCTCTGCCTTTGAATGTTGTAGCCCAATTACCCTCAATATCTTTTGAAAGTAATTCTCTACGACCAACTATCTTTGCATGAGGATGATGTCTGGAAAAATCTATATGCAATTCTTTAATGGACAATGTATCACCTATAAAATAGGAATTTTATTGAGTAACTCTTCGATAAGATCCTCAGTACGAATTCCTTCTGCTTGACCTTCAAAATTAAGGAGAATTCTATGACGTAAAATGTGCATTGCAACTTCTTTCACATCTTTATGTGTAACATAAGCGCGACCACGAATGAGAGCATGAGCTTTAGATGCAATAAATAAACCAATACTTCCACGAGGGGAAGCACCAAAATCAAGATAGAGTTTTGCTTTTTCTAGGCCATATTTATCAGGAGTTCTTGTTGCATCAATAAGACGAACAATATACTTTTTTATCTTTTCATCCATATATACTTCATTCACTAATTCTTGAACTTCAATAATATCCATATCTGAAAAAACTGCTTGAGGATTAAACTTCTCAAATTTATGAAGAGTAATATTTGTTTCGAGAATCTTCTCCTCATCAGCAATATCAGGATATGTTATAAATAATTTAAATAGAAAACGATCTAACTGCGCTTCAGGTAAACGATACGTACCCAAGTTCTCAACAGGGTTCTGAGTTGCCATAACAAAGAAAGGGGCGGGCAGTGCAAAAGTTTCTTTTCCAATAGTAACTTGTTTCTCCTGCATTCCTTCAAGAAGAGCAGACTGAACTTTTGGAGGGGAACGATTTATCTCATCTCCAAGAACGAAGTTAGCAAAAATAGGACCTTTTACAGTGTAAAAACCTTTACCTTCCTCATACGTTGTAACCCCAACAATATCTGTTGGTAACAAATCAGGAGTAAACTGAATACGGGAAAAAGAACAACCAATAACGGTGGATAAAGTTCGAACGAGTAAAGTTTTTCCAATACCAGGAACTCCTTCAAGAAGAACGTGACCATTTGCGATAAGTGCCTCAAGGAGAAAACTTATAATATCTTTCTGACCAATAACTATACGACCTAACTCAGTTTTTGCTTCTTCAAACCTAGACTGGAAAGAAAGTATTCGTTTAACTGTTTCTTCTTTAACAAAAGTTAATTCCACATCAGATTCACTTTTTTTAGACATATGAAGGATAGCAGCGCTAAGCATATAAATAAGTTTTGACACAACTCACGAAGTGTAACAAATATTGTTTGATCTGAAGAAGTAAAGTTTATAAAGAAAAAAACTTACAGTAAACACAATGTTTGAAAAAAGGTGAATACTTGTGAGCAAAAAAAACGAGAAAGAGGAGTTAAAGAAAAAAACTAGAAAAGAACTCCACACAACAACTCACAAAAAAATACAATATATCTCTTCTAAGAATAGAATAAGTCAACGAGAAGTATACAAACTCATAACTGAATTTTTTGAAGAATTATTAGAATTACACTACGAATTCTCTCATGAAGAACTCATTGAAGAATTAAAAAAAACATTCATGGAAGAAAACCAATATGATGAGATAGTTTTATTTCTTAAAAAAATTGGACAAATAGAATTCACAAAAAAAGAATTCAACCAAGAAGAGCTTAAAGAAATGCTTAAAGAAATGCATCAAATTCTTGATAAACTCATACATCACGAAGAAAGAAAAAAAACATTCTGGTCAAAGATACATTCATACTTTTTCAAAGAAGAAACACCACTAGAACGGTTAGATAAAGAAGTGATTCAAGATGAAAAGATACTTGAGGAAAAAATAATAAAACAAGAAGTGAAGAAAAACAAAAACACACCTAAGAAAACCATTAAAAAAATAATAAAACAAGAAGTGAAGAAAAACAAAAACACACCTAAGAAAACCATTAAAAAAATAAAAAATAAAAGTGAAAACGAAGAAAAACTTTTAGGCAAAGAAGAATATGAAAAAGAACTTATGAGCGCGCTCCAGCAAATACAAACAGATTTAGAAAATAAAAATCAAGAAAAGGCTGAAGAACACTATGAAAAAGCATTAACACACTACGAAAAACTACATAAATATCAACAAAAAAAATATTTCCCAGTATTAAACGAACTCTACAACTTGAT
>CAZFEG010000011.1:0-15556 GCA_964517565.1 uncultured Methanosarcinales archaeon | reverse complement strand
AGAAATTATGAATTTCTTAGTGCACCAGAAACTTTGTTTCTGCGTGTTCAGGTCGCGGGTGTTTATGCCATTCACGGTACAACAATTATGACGAATTTTCATGATTTACTTATTTCTTCATATAGTGTTTACGTTCTTCTTGAGAAAAATGTTCTATACTGTATCTTAGCATTGTTCTTGGCATGACTTTGCTGTATTTGTCTAGAAATTGAACTAATGTTTTTTTATTTCGTTTTCCCATTTCTCTTAGCATCCATCCTGTTGCTTTGTGCATGAGATCTTCTTTGTCATTAAGTAATTTTTCTGCTAAGGTAATTGTTACATCAAATATGCCTTTTTTTATGAATGCGTGGCTACTTACAATTGCTATACGTCTTTCCCAGAGTAGTTTCGATACAACGAGCTTTTGGAGTATTGCTTTATTTTTTGTAAGAAGATATGTTCCAAGAATTTGTGGTGCTGAGATATCAACAAGATCCCAATTATTAATTTGTCGCGTATGTTCTAAATAGAATTTTGTTATTTCTTTTTTCTCTTCTTTATTTCCCTCATTGAATTGTATTGTAAGAATAATTAGTGCTATGAATCGATATTCGTGGATTTCATTTTTTAGTAGTTTTTCTACAGATTTTCTATTCATGTCTTTGAATTCTTTTGCAACTTCTCGTAGAACGGGAACGCGTATTCCAATAAATACATCTCCTTCACTGTATTCTCCTTTTCCTGTTTTAAAGAATCTTGTAGAGCTTTCTGCTCTTTTTGTATCTGCGAGTTTTAGAAGTTCTTGTTTTAATTTTTGTAGTTGATTCATTTTTATCTTTTATTAAATGACAATGATTGCTGCTGTGTCTTGACTGATTGGTGTGAGTTTTGCAAATAATTCTTCAAGCGGTAAATCTTTTGCGTCACTTGCTCCGCACTTATCTTCTTTAACAAGATTTTCTATGCTGCGGCAATCAAAAACTGTCATTGTGTAAATATATGTTCCTGCTTGTGTGAATGTTCCTTGTTTGTATTCTTCTTTTGTTTGTTGGAAACTGTTTATGTTAACATCCATATAATTATCTCTTCCTTCTACAAAACTTATGTTGTCAAACCATCCTTTAATTGTGTGAAAGTGTTGTGGTTCTAGGCCATCTCTTGCGTGTGAGTATATGACTACTCCTTGAAATCGCACCCCTGTGTATGTCATATCGTAATATCCTCCTTGGAGTGTTTCATTAAGTGCGAGCATATCATTTTCAAGAATTATTTTTGTTTGTAGCTTATTTGGTGTTGGTAATTTTAGTGTTGAGTTGTATGTTTCATTTTTGTTTTGAGAACTATTTGTTTTATTTATTTTTTCTTCCAATTCTTTTTTTATGCTTGTATTGTTTGCAATATTTTCTTTGTTTTCTGTTTGTAAATTATTTGTGCTTGTATCTTCTTGTTGTATCTCTTGTGTTTGTTCATCTTTGATTGTTTCTGTGTCTGCTGCAAAAACTCCAACAACTATAATAATTATAAAACATGCAATGATTGCAATGATTAATCCTTTTGGACGATCAGTTTGAATTTTAGAATGTAGTTTTTTACCGTCTTTAACGAATCGTATTGCTTTGATTGCTTCGTCTTGGGAGTGGCCTTGTATCATGAGGTAGTCTAGCATTTCTTCACTACCGTATCCGTAGTTTATTTTGCTTCGCACCCATTTAACTGCTTGCATATAAACCATATGTTTTTTTTGAGAACTTGTAGTATTTAAACATGTTGTAGCTTGTTAAAAAAGAAAGTTACATTAGAAAATTTTTGTAAGCTAGTATTTGCGAGTAGAACAAACATACAAATTATGGATATTTTTTTATTCGAGTGATTCAGGGTTTCCTTGTTGTTCTTGCACTCCTGCTATAATCACATCATCAATACGTAATATCATAATTGCAACATCTGATGCGCTTGCTATTGCTTGCGTTTTTATTGGTAATGGTTCAAGAATCCCTGTTTTGAATGCATTAATTGCTTTTCCTGTGACTACATTAACGCCTGCCCATTTTTCTCCTTTGTCATGTGCTGCTTTTAATTCTGTAATAACATCTATTGGGTCAAGTCCTGCATTTTCAGCAAGTGTTTGTGGAATGATTTCCATTGCTTTTGCAAATGCATTAACTGCGAGTTGTTCTTTTCCAGAAAGTTTTTGAGCGTAATGTGCTATGTTTCTTGCGAGTTCGATTTCTGTTGCTCCTGCTCCTGCTACAATTTTTTTTGCTCGAATTGCTGATGCTACATTTCCTAGTGCGTCGTCTATTGCTCGTGCTACTTCGTCAACTATGTGTTCTGTTGTTGCTCTTACCAGAATAGTTACTGCTCCTGGTTTTTTACATTCTCGAATGAATGTCATGTTTTCATCTGCAATTTTTACTTCTTCAACTACGCCTGCTTCACCTAAGTGTATACTTTGAAGGTCGTTAATGTTTGAGATAATTCTTGCACCTGTCGCTTTTGCTACTTTTTGTAAATCTGATTTTTTTACTCTTCTGCACGCGTAAATTCCTTCTTGTGCTAAAAGGTATTGTACTACTTCGTCAATTCCTTTTTGACAGAGTACGACTTTTGCTCCACTGTTTACTATTTGTTTAACAAGTTTTTTGAGCATGTTTTCTTCCATATCTAGAAATCCTTGTAATTTGTTTGGATCTGTTATGGATATTTTTGCGTCTGTTTCTGTTGTTTGTATTTCTAGTGGCGCGTCTATGAGTGCAACTTTTGCATTGGTTATTTTTTTAGGCATGTTATTGTGTACTTTTTCTTTATCCAGCACAATGCCGCTTATGAGCTCAGTGTCTTTTATTGATGAACCAATTTTTTTCTCAATTTTAATATTTTCAATGTCTATTTCGTCGTTTTCTCTTACTGCTTGTAGTGCTTTAACAACAATTGTTGCTAGTTGTTCTTTTGCATTTTCTGCAACTTTTCCTGTCATTGCTGTTATTGCTAATTTTCTGAGTGTTTCTGTACTTTTTACTGTTATTTCTTCGCTAATTTCGTGAAGTACTTTTTGTGCAACTTCGCTTGCTATTCTATATCCTTTGATAATCATTGTAGGATGAATATTTTGATCGATGAGTTCTTCTGCTCGTCTAAGAAGTTCTCCTGCTAATACAACTACTGTTGTGGTTCCGTCTCCAACTTCGTCTTCTTGAGTTTTTGCTACTTCAACAATTATTTTTGCTGTTGGATGTTCGATATTCATTTCTTTAAGAATTGTTGCGCCGTCATTTGTAATGACTATATCTCCTAGTGCGTCAACGATCATTTTGTCCATTCCTTGAGGACCTAATGTTGTTCGCACTGTTTCTCCAATAAGTTTTGCAGCGAGTATATTCATTCGTTGTGCTGTTCGGCCTTGGTTTCTTTGCGTGCCTTCTCCTAGCATATGATTTTGTTGATCTTGTTGTACCATCTTCTTCCTTGTGAAAACCTTTCTGTATTTAAAAACCTTAGCATGCTCTACTCTTAAGGGAACACATAATGTTTATATACTATTTTTTTGTAGTTAATTTATATTAGAGGTGTGATTAGTGCAAACCGACGAAGAATATGAGCTTTTGCCTCATGAGGAATTAGAACAACTACGAAGAGAAGTTGCTGCAATAAAAAAGAATCCTATTCATGGAACGCGTCAAGCTGCTTATTTACAAAATTCTGTTGACGAACTTACTTCTGCTATTAACAAATTAATAACTTTGTTTTCTAGTACGAATGATCAATTAACTCATGATTTTAGACGTACTTCTGTAACTGAACATTTTTCTTTAATCTCTCAACAAAATGAGCAGATTGCTCAAGGTATTTTGACTCTTGCAGATATGATGCCAACAAAGTCTGAACCTCTTGTTACAAATGTTCCTCCGGTTAATGAAGCATCTGTTCCTCCATCTTCTGAGCTTCTTGATTCTTCAAATTCGTCGCTCCCACCTTTTGATCAAGCACCTCCATCTTCTTCACAGGATGCTCTTCCTCCTCTTGGTGATTCTAGTTTTAATTTACCTCCTCCTACTCATAAAAAGAGAGGATTATTTGGTAAATGATGCCTCATTTTCGTGAAGATGTATTCATGTCTTTAGTTCATCAAACAAAAAAATTAGATTTACATCCTGTGAAGCGTCATGCATTAAATCTTCCTCCTGATGCACATCATTTTACTTTACGTAATCAACTTCGTATGCGTCAGTTTCGAAAGAAACAATTCTCTGGTAAAACTCGTAAAGCCTTTATTGATGCTATTAATAAAACTTCTATCCAAGAAGATCTTGTTCAAGAAGCTCGTTTATCACAACTCCTTCTTTTAACGTCTGAGCTTACTCAACTTAAGACTAAAGCTTCTATTTTGTATAAGAAAGATAATCTAACTCCAAAGCAATCCGCAGTATTGAATCAAGCTATTAAACGTTTACAAGAATTAATTAATAAAAAAGAAAAAGAATTGGATACTTAACCCATTGCAAGATCCATTTTTGCTATTTCTGACGTTGAAACTCCTTCGATTTTTTGCATTTCCGCAGTTATTGCATCAAAGTCTTTATCGTCTGACATTTCATACATTCCATAAATGAATATTTGTTGAAGTCCAAAAGCTAAGGGTTCAATTTTAGATTGAAGTTCTCCTTTTGCTCCTTGTTCTTTTGCGATTGCAAGAGCTTTCTCTTTTATTGGTTCTAAATCTGTGTTCGGAGATTCGGGCATTATTTTAAATGTTATAATTGCATTAGCCATAGTCATACACCTCAGGGGTTTGTTCTCTATATTATTTGAGAATGAGTATTAGTTAGGTCCTTGGAATCCGCATTCTGGGCATGTGTATTTAATAACAATTTCCCGTGAATGTCGTGAACGTTCAATAATGTGTTTGCCACAGTTTGGGCATGGGAAACTTGTTGCTCCAACATCATTAGTTAACGCAGTTCCTGTTGTCGTATCATATTTGATATTATCAGTCATAGTTCCTGAGAAATGCTACTTAACTTATAAAGCTTTTGAGAATGTGGTTTAAGTCAAAAGAAAAAGACTAATTTTGTTTTTCAAAAATTAGTCAACAAATAAAGATATTTTGTACTTTTGTCTTATTTTATTGGTTCGAGGTTTCGTTTTAGCTAGCTATAATCTCTCCATGTGTGTTTGCACTTTTCACATTTTAGAAATTTAGTTTCTGGTTCGTCCCCTGCTCTTGTCTGTCGTAGCCAATAATATGCTTTGTTATGTTTACATTTTGGACATGCTGCAGCTGTAAGAGGGAGTATATTTGTTATATCCTCATGAACTTCGATTTTATCGTCTTTTTGTACGATTTCTTCTTTTATTGTTGTTTCTTTCTTAATTGCACTTGTGTATCCACAACCACAAAAATGAACTGATTTTTCTTTGACTTGTTTAGTTTTAAGCAATGAGCCGCATTTTGGACAAAACATCATGTATTTTCAACCTCGGGTATGTGAATTTCATTGGTACAACTTGTTTTAGTTTGTATCTTTGAATTAATTTTATTAAATCAACCTTTTTATTTGTTGTCTTTTTTAAAAATTTTCGGATTTTCTATCCTTACACATATTAACTAGTATATATGTGGTTACTCTATGCATGAACGACAACTTGTATTATTCGCTTGTTTCGCTGTAGTTCTTGGTTTTGGAGGCTTGATAGTTCTCGTTTTAACTCAAAACCCCTTAATTGCGACTAATAGCTCTGTTCTTCCCGAAGATACTCTTATTGAGATTTCAGCTGTTCTTACCAAACAAATTTCTTTATCTTCTGGTGTTTCTTTAACTTTTACACGTTCAGTTTCTCAGCAAGCTTTTTTTGATTCAGATATCCCTTTATCTTGGCTTGACAAGGATGTTCTTATTATTGGTAGAAAAAATGGTGATTTTTTTTCTATAGATTCTATTCGTTTGCTTAGCGAAGTCGAAGAATAAGTTTTCCTTTTTTGAAGACTTTTACTGCGCCGCCACTTTCTGAGACGAGTATTGCAACACTATTTGTTGCATCTGTAATTGCTGTTGCTGCTAAATGTTTTGTTCCCCATCCTTGATACGGTCTTACATTACTTGTGTCTACATCAAGGTATGTTCCTGCGCTAATTAAACAGCCGTCATTATCGACAATAAATGCACCATCAAGTTGCGCAAAGTTTTTTATTGTTTCTCTGAGGTTCGCATTATCCACTATATTAAGAAGTTCTTTTTCGTATCCTTTAAATGGATTCATAATGAGTTGTCTTGTATATTGGTTGAGTTCTTCAATATCTCCTATAATAAGTAACATCCCTACTTTTTTCCCTTCTCTTCCTTCTTTCCCGATTTCTTGAGCGATATCTAATGCGGTTTCAATAATTGTTTCTGATTTCATGCGTTCTGCAAGATTAAATTTTCCTATTCGGTATGCTGCTCTGTCAACGTCAATAACAAGTAGTGAGAGATTATATTTTTTTGCAAGACTATTGTCTGTGACAACTAAGAGTTTCATATTTTGTTTTAAGTATTTTTTTTGAATAAGATCCGCAATAATTTCTGCAATGATTCCGCTGAAGTATGTTGTTTTTGTTTTTTTAATATCATATTCAACTGGTTTTTTTTGTTCTCTGAAAAGTTGTATTGTATAGTATGATTCTTTTTGTTCTGTTTCTTCTGTTTCTTCAACTACAAAAAAATCTAATTCTCTGAATGAGTCTAAGTTAAGAAATTCTTCTTTGTTTGCTTCTTTGTCAAGAATTGTGATGATGCAATCTGCTTTAACATCATTTGCGACTTGTTGGACTGTCTCTGCTTTGATTTCTGGAATGTTCCAGATTGTTTCCATAGTCATTTTTGCGGTGTGTTTATTTGCTATTTTTTACTTAATATTTTATATGTATTTACTGGGGAATTTTTAGTTTTTAAATATTCTGATTTTTTGTCTTCCTCTAGTTTATTTTGTATTGTTCATAAAGAATATTTACTCTTCAGGGTAGAGTTTTTATTACTTTTTTCAAAACAATTATTTTTTGTATGTGCTTAATAATTTGCTAGTTCTCTCTATATTTTTCATTTTTATCCTTTAATTTTGTTAAATTATGCTTTCTTTGACTTTTCTTTGTTTCTTGTCTCGTCTCTAAGGAGTAAGCTTTATAAACAGAATATGATTTCTGGAGTAAGTTATGAAAGTTCCTAAACTACTCAATAGACATTGCCCAACATGTAATAAGCATACTGAGCATAAAGTTGTTCAGTCAAAGAAGCGTGCAAGAAATGCATCCAGACCTTTAAGTTTCGGTTCTGTTAAGCGAGTAAAAGCTCGTGGTGAACGACGTGGCGCTGGTAACTTGGGTAGATATTCTAAACCCACCAAACCTAAAATGGTTGGTAAAAAGTTAACGAAAAAAACTGATTTTCGTTATGAATGTTCTTCTTGTCATAAACAACATATGCAAGCAAAAGGTATTCGGGCTAAAAAAGTAGAAATTATCTAAAGTTTCTCCTATTTTTTTCTTTTCATTTATTTCTATTTTAATGATAATTCTCTTCACTAATTTGTTGTACGACTTATTTTTTTCGAGGGTTATATTTATAAACAAGCCATCGTTTCTTCTCACTATACCTTTTACACTATTTGTTAACGCAAGTATGAACCGTGGCGGTGTAAGCTTCCTGGTGTCTCATGTGAAAGAGTAATTTTTAGAGGAATGATGATTATGGTACAAAATCCAAATTCAAAATTTATTAAAATTCGATGCCCTAAGTGTAAAAATGAACAAATCATTTTTGGCAAAAGTGCATCTGTAGTAAAGTGTTTAGTTTGTGAAAAAGTTTTAGCTGAACCTACTGGTGGAAAAACCAGAATTAAAGCAAGAGTATTAGAAGTACTCGAATAAAAATTTAGATAAAATGTTGTTTCGAAAACAAGGATTTCCTGTAGAAGGCGAGTGCGTATTTTGCACAGTTACAAAAGTTCAATATAATTCTGTCTTCGCTAATCTTGATGAGTATGATCATAAACATGGTATGATTCACATTTCTGAAATAAGTCCTGGTAGAATTCGAAACATTAATGATTATGTTAAAGAAGGTAAAGTAATTATTTGTAAAATTCTTCGAATCAATAGAGATAGAGGTCACATTGATCTTTCTTTGAGACGTGTTAATGAAAGTCAACGTCGTGCAAAAATTGAGGAGAGAAAACAACAAGCAATTGCTGAGAACATTATTAAATCTTATGCTCAATTAAACAAACTTGAACTTAAACCTATTTTCGAAGTGATTGCATCAGTTATTCTTGGTCATGCAACATCTATGTATGCTGCTTTTGAATCTGTTGTTGAAGATGGTGTTTCTCTTGTTGATTATAATCTTGATAAAAAACTTGCTGAAGAACTTGAGGTTCTTATTAAGGAGCGTATTAAGTTAAAACAAGTTGAGATTGAAGCAACTATTAAATTAACAAGTTATGCTGAAAATGGTGTTGATGATATTAATAAATTAGTTCTTGAACTTGATAAAGTAAGTGACTTACTTAAAACACAATTTCTTGGTGCTGGTAAATATAAAATTGAAATAACTGCTGCTAATTATGTTCTTGCAGAAAAAGTTGTTTCTGATATTGAAACTCTTCTTGAAAAAACTACAGATATCGATTCGGTTTTTGAGAGGGATTAATTATGGCTAAACACATTCTTCGTTGTGTGGATTGTCAGGCCTACAATCTTACTGAAACTTGTCGTGTTTGTGGTGGAAAAGCTGTTCTTCCAAAACCACCTAAATATTCTATTGAAGATAAATATGCTAAGTATCGTAGAATGGCTAAAGAACAAGAAAGTACTCTTGCTAAAGAACAAGAAAGTATTTAATTCGTGTTCCTGAAGCATTTATAGAAACTCCTTTAATAACTGAATTTTCTAGGTCCAATAACTAAGTTTTGTTTTTTCGTATTTCTTTGCACAAGTTTTTTAAGCACATGCGTATTTAGTCTTTTTATGACTTCTTGGACAATAACTATTGATGAAGATTTTTCTTGCACAAAGCCTATTTTTATAGAAGGTTTACCTGGTATTGGTAATGTTGGAAAAATTGTTGTTGATTTTCTTATAGATGAGTTCAAAGCTAAAAAGGTTGGTTCTTTTTTTAGTTATGATTTACCAAATTCTGTTTTTGTTAATGAGGATAATCTTGTTCAACTTCCTACTATTGAGCTATTCCATGCATATATTGTTGGTAAGGACTATTTGTTTCTTGCAGGTGATGCTCAACCTTCTATTGAACGTTCAAGTTATGAATTATCTTTAGAAATACTTGCTGTACTTACAAAATTTAAAACTAAGGAAATTGTAACTCTTGGTGGTATTGGTCTTAATGACGTTCCTAAAGATCCATCTGTTCTTGTAACGGGTAATAATAAAAAGTTTATTAAAACCTTTGTTAAAAAAGGTGCGGATTCTCAAGTTCATGGCATTGTTGGTCCAATTATTGGCGTGTCTGGATTGTTGCTTGGCTTAGCACAAAAAGAGAATATTCCTGCTGCTGCACTTCTTGGTGAAACCTTTGCTCATCCTATGTATGTGGGTCTTAATGAAGCAAGAAAAGTCGCAGAAATTGTTAATGAAGTATATTCTTTTAATCTTGATTTTAAACAACTTGATGAGGACATCGCCTTAATGAATGAAGAAATTGAATCTTCAGAAGATTCAGAAGATTCTGCGTCTGGTGCAAATAATTCTTTAACAAAGTTTCCTAAAGTTAAAGATATAAATTATATTGGGTAACTTCTATGAAATCTCTTATCTCTTGGGCTGTAATTCCTGAAGGCTTGCATATGTTTATGCGTCATCAACGTGTTCGAGGAAAATATTTTAAACGGTATTCTGGTAATGCAAAGAAAATTTCAATGAGTATTCTTTCTGATTTGTGGAATGGTTCATTTATGAAAACGAGTACGGGTCATTATCCTGTTTTTTTTAGTAGGGACTTTTCTATGATGATGCCCTCTTTACTCGCACTCGGTATGAAAAAACAAATTCGTAGTTCTCTCGCTTATGCCCTTTATCACTATCATCGCAAAGGTGCTATCACAACTTTTATTACAAGAAAAAATATTCCTACAAACTTTCCTAATGTTTATTCTCCTGATAGTGTCGCTTATATGTTTTATAGTTTGCGTCTTTTAGGTGATAAAAAATTAGTTGATAAATATCGTGTTTTTTTGCAGCAAGAAGTTCATAAGTTTTTTTCAATTGTTGTTGATAAAAAAACTCATCTTGTTAAGCGTAAGAAACATTTTGGTGGTATGCGTGATCATGCAAAACGTGACGCGTCTTGTTATGATATGACTATGCTTGCTCTTTTAGTTCGAGAAGCAAAAACTTTAGGTTTCATTGTTCCTTACAAAAAAGATCCTCTTAAACTTCTTGTAAAAAATTACTGGAATGGTTCTTATTTTCGTGATGATTTATCTTCTTTGCAGCTCACCGCAGATGCTAACATTTATCCTTTTTGGCTGGGCCTTCTTAAAGATAAAAAACTTCTTCGCACAATGCTTTCTTCTTTGCATAAAGAATGTCTTGATTCGCCTTTCCCCGTAAGATATGTGAAAGATGAACGTGAAAAAGGAGATATGATTTTTTTAGAAAAACTTTTTGTTCCTAACTGGGAGGGTGATGGCATTTGGCCCATGTCTGCTTTGCCTTATATTCAAACACTCGCTATGGTGAATAAAGCGCAAGCAAAAAAGCATCTCGCTCAGTATACTTCTCTCATAGAAAAATATGCTACTTTTATCGAAGTGTATACTATCAAAGGAACTCCTTACAAAAGCTTTTTTTATAGTGCTGATGAGGGTATGATTTGGTGTGCTTTATATCTTCATCTCGCAAATACTCTTTAATCTCTATTATAATTATTATTTTTATCGTTATTATTGTTGTCTTTTTCTGTTTTATTTTGTTTTATTTTTTAAATTCCTTGATTCACCAGTCCTACGAAAACCTTATAAATAATCGCGGTCTCATTCTTTATATATGGCTACGAAGAATCCTCGTTCAAAGAAATTTATAAAATCAACTGCTAAGTCAGTAGTGAAGTCTACTAGTGCGAAGTCTTCTGCAAAGAAAGTCTCTTCAAAGTCTGTTTCTTCTAAATCCTTATCTAAGAAATCAGCTTTGTCTTCAATAAAACCTTTTACAACAACGAAAGATATTGCTATTTCCAAATCTCTTATTGATCAAGTTATTGGTCAGGATCATGCTGTTGATATTATGCGTAAAGCTGCACAGCAACGTCGTCATGTTTTACTTATTGGTGAGCCTGGTACTGGTAAATCTTTACTTGGTTTTGCTTTGGCTGAGCTTTTACCTAAAGAAAAACTTGTTGATATTCTTTCTTTTCCTAATCCTCATGATGAGAATAAACCTCTTATTCGTACTGTTCCTGCAGGTCAAGGTAGGGATTTAATTGCGAAAGCTAAAGTCGAATCTGGTTCTTCTCTTCGTGGTCAAAATATTGTTTTTATTGTTATTGCAATTCTCGCTCTTATTACTCCTTGGTGGATTCGTTCTCATTATATGAAAACTGATGGAGTCATTGCTGCTAATATTTTATTTGCTGCAACTTTCCTTGGTGGCATCGCTTTTTTAGTTGGTGTTGTTATTATGCTTAATATGAGTAAGAAACTTGGTGGTAAGGCTAAACCTCCAAAGTTATTAGTTGATAATTTTGATAAGAAGTTCGCTCCGTTTTTTGATGCAACTGGTGCTCATGCTGGCGCTCTTTTAGGTGATGTTCTTCATGATCCTTTCCAGTCTGGTGGTCTTGGTACTCCTCCTAATGAACGTGTTGTTGCTGGTATGATTCACAAAGCTCACATGGGTGTTTTGTTTATTGATGAGGTTGCAACACTTCATCCTACAACTCAGCAAGAATTATTGTCTGCTATCCAAGAAGGTCGGTTTTCTATTACTGGTCAATCTGAACGAAGTGCTGGCGCTATGGTTCGTACTGAAGCTGTTCCTTGTAAATTTGTTTTCCTTGCTGCTGGTAATCTTGAAACAATTAAGGATTTGCATCCTGCTCTTCGAAGTAGAATTCGAGGGTATGGTTACGAAATTTATATGAAAGATATTATGAAGGATACTCCTGAGAATGCTTACAAGCTTGCCCAGTTTGTTTCACAGGAAGTTCGTAAGGATGGTAAAATCCCTCATTTTAGTAAACTCGCTGTTGATTATATTGTTGAAGAAGCTCGTCGCCGTGCGAATAGAAAGAACCATTTAACTTTACGTCTTCGTGAACTTGGTGGTTTGGTTCGTACTGCTGGTGATTTGGCAAAAGAACAAGGTGCTTCTCTTGTTGAGAGTACGCATTTAGTTCAAGCAAAATTATTAGCTAGAGGTCTTGAGCATCAAATCGCTGATAGATATATTGAGAATAAAAAGGATTATGATGTTATTGTTTCTGTTGGTAATCGTGTCGGCCGCGTAAATGGTTTGGCTGTACTTGGTGGTGGCGGTTCATATTCTGGTATTGTTCTTCCTATTGAATCCGAGGTTACTCTTGGTGGTAAAACTGGTAAGTTCATTGCTACTGGTAAACTTGGAGAAATCGCAAAAGAGGCTGTTCTTAATGTAAGTGCAATTGTTAAGAAATACTTTGGTGAAGATATTAAAGAGAAATATGATATTTTCGTTCAGTTCTTACAAACGCATGAAGGTGTTGAGGGCGATAGTGCTTCTTTGGCTGTTGCTACTGCTATTATTAGTGCTTTGAAAGATATTCCTGTTAAACAGAATTATGCTATTACTGGTAGCGTGAGTGTTCGTGGAGAGACTTTGCCTGTTGGTGGCGTCGGTGCGAAAGTTGAAGCTGCTATTGGTGCTGGTATGACTCATGTGATTGTTCCTCGGAGTAATCTTAAGGATATTGTTCTTGATAAGACTCAGTTAAAAAAGATCACAATAATTCCTGTTGATGATGTTCTTGATGTTCTTGAGCATATTCTTGTGTGGAATGGTCATAAAAAGATTCTTACTCATTTGAAGAAGAAGAGATAATTAGTGAGAATGCCTTAATTTTTATTTATTTTTTCTATTTTGATTTTTAGTTTTTTGTTTTGTTTTCTTTTCTTTTCTTTTCTTATTGTTTTCTTTTTCACTCACTTTTTCCCTTGCTTTCGTAATCAAGACTCGGTTAGACCCTGAATTGTTTGTTTTAATATTTTTTTACCTCTTTACAGGTAAAAAAACCGAAACCTTTATATTTGTCCTTGTGCAGAACAAGCTCTAGAATACTTATAATTATACTTAATTAATGTGTTTGGAGGATAAAAAATATGGGATTTACTGCAGCAATACCCGCTGAATTAGGCGATATCATTGGTGGTTTCACTCAACTATTTCAACCAGGAGGTAATCTTGGTGACTTAATATCTGGAATTCTTCATGGAGCTCCTTTATTTGGTGTTTTTCTTATTGTAATGATGCTTGTTTCTTTTTCACTGAGAATTTCTTTAATGAAAAATGCAGAGCATAAATCCTATGCGACTTGGATTGGTGTTGGTTCTGGACTTATTGTAATAATCAATGAGAAGGTATATGCTTTTATCAGAGCTGCATTTGGAGAATGGTTACTTTATGCTCTTGGTGGTATTGCTTTATTTTACGTTATTTATGCCTTGCTTCACAAGGGAACTACTGGTTTCTACAAAGACAAAGCTTCAACAAGGAGAGCTCAAGTTGAGAGTTCTCAAGCAAAACGTGATTTATCTAAAGAACAACAAGAAACTAATCTTTCTGAAGCTGTTCTTGATAAAGAGAAGCGAGCTGTTCAAGGTTCAAAAACTTTTTTAGGAAATTATATTCAAGGTTTCAAGAGTCTTAAATCTTCTATTAAAAATCTTCGTGAGCTACTTCAAACTGCTGCAGATATTCAATCAAAAGGAGAGAATGCTGACACTTATAGAAAAGGTATTCTTTCTCGGGTTGCTATTATTGTAACTGAGCTTAAGCAGGAATTTAAAGGAATGGAAAAAATAAGAACTCTTTCTCAGGCTGAGGCGAAATTAGAATTTAAAGAGTTAGATTTAGCTAAAACTGAAGATGTTCTTTTTAACGATTTCGAAAAAACTATGCATGTTAGAATGAATCTTAAGGCTGGAAAGGGACCAACTTCTCCTCGAAATCCTCAGATGCAAGCTGCTTGGAAATCGCTTGAGAATCAATTCCGTGGTCAAATTCAAGCTGCTCATGCTTTGCTAGAGACCAAAAAGAAACTCATCGAAGAAGCTAAGACATATGAATCTAAGGAACTGGATCAAATTCAAACTTCTGAGCAAATAGCTAGTAGTATGGCTCAACATGCTCAAAGTGGTGATTTTGCTGGTGCTCTTAAAACTTTGGCTACTATTGAATCACAAATATCTGCTGTTGAAAAGGAATCTAAGGCTATTACTGAATTACTTTCTCGAGAAGAAGCTATTGTTATTAAGGTAACTAACATTGATAAAGAGTTAAAAAAGTTAAGTACTAATATGCTTAGAAAAATACCTAGGCCTTAATTTGATCTCTTAAAGATTTCTTTTTTTTATTTTTTTTATTTCATTTGAGTATTTTATTTTTCAAATTGAGGTGTGAGGCCGTATTTTTATGTCTGTAATTAAACCAAAATCAAAATTAGGTCCTTTTCTTTTCTTCTTCATTCTCATAGTTTTCGTTGCTGGTGCTTTCTTTTACACTGGTGGTGATACTGGTCTTCTTGAACATGATGCCGTTACTGATATTGATTCTTTGATTTATGGTTTCCAAGCCTTAGCTAATGGTGATGTCGATGGTTTCATTGATGGCCTCTTTGGCGGTATGCTTGTTATTGCTTTGTTTATGGTTGTTTTTGCTATTATGCATTTTTTATTCTCTCATGCTCTCAAAAAAGTGTTTCCACGAAAGTCTCACGCGACTATTCTTGCTTTAGTTGTTACGATTTATGCTTTTGTTGATCAGCGTGTTTACAATTATATGCTTTCTTTGAATGCTTTCGCTATTGGTTTCATCGTTTTTTGTGCAGCAATCATTATGATTTGGGGTTTTACTGATCACTCTGCTAGAAGCTTTGAGAAGGATTGGGCTGAAGCTCAAAAGGTTAAGAAAGGTTATGCTCCTGATAAAAAAAGTATTAATGACTTGAGACATCTTCTTGCAAAGCAACGTTCTGATGAAAAGAAGAGACGTAATTCTGAATAATTCGATTTTTCTACATCTGTGATTTTTTAGTTTCTATAGATAACTTTGTGAAATAGATTCTGAAATGAGGCATCATCTATGCATAAGCATTGCTATAACTATTGCTATTCCCATAAATAAGAATGCCCAGTCTGAAAATCCGCTTGCAAGTAGTATTACACTTATGAGTAGAAATGCTCCTGGTATGAGTAATATTTGTAATGGGATTTCGTGATGTCTTGATTGTATTGTTTTTTCTTCTGGAGAATAGGTGTATCCTAAGAATTGTTTTTTCTTCACTTTTACCTTTGGTGAATTTTCTTTCTTAGTTTGTGCTTTTTTTCTTGTTTG
>CAZFEG010000010.1:0-15923 GCA_964517565.1 uncultured Methanosarcinales archaeon | reverse complement strand
ATAATAATACTTTAGAATATTTTCCTGAATATAGGGGTATTTTTATGAATGTAAACCCTGAATTTTGTTATAGTGAAACTGATCGGAATACTTGTAATAGTTTGACTCTTCAGCAACAGAAAGATTGTCAAAAGTGGTTTACTTTGTGTTAAATTTTACTTTGTAATACTCTTTTAAGAAGTGTTTTGTCTTCTTTAGGAATAAAATTTATATATATGTGCTTGTTTATTATTTTTATGCGCATTACAAAAGTAACTATTATTCGTGAGCACATCAGGCCTCAAGAGAATATTAATGATTTACTTCTTCTTTTAGGCCAAAGTTTGGGTTTATTTAGTCTTCGTGATAAAGATAAGAGTTGTTATAGAATTTTTATTATTTTAGTGAAGGCCTTGAAAGCTAGTGTTGAATTAACTAGCGATGATTTGGCTATACAAACTGGTTTGTCAAGAGGAACTGTTATTCACCATCTTAATCGTCTTATGGATGCAGGTATTGTTACTAATTATAAGAATAAGTATTTTATTGATTATTCGGACCTTACTTCTCTTGTTGCTGATATGCGCGCTACAGTAAACACGGTTTTTAATGATATTGAGTCTATGGCTTCTCGTATTGATGCTGCTCTTAGTATTAAAAAACCTAAATGAGCCTTCTTCTTTTCTTTGTGTATAGGTATTTGTTAATTATTATTTCTTCTCCGGTGAAAAGAAAGAGTTATAAACTGTAGAATTGCCAAAATAATCTATGAATCCTTCCACTCGTACCGCACTAAACATTTCAGAAGATAAAGTAGCTTATTTTAGCATGGAAATTGGTTTTCGAAATGAGATTCCTACGTATAGTGGTGGTCTTGGTATTCTTGCTGGTGATTCCTTAAAGTCTTTGGCTGATTTAGGAGTTGATGTTATAGCGGTTACTTTATTGAGTGAGAAAGGTTATTTCTATCAAAAATTTAATGAATATGGTGATCAGCAAGAATTGGATTATCAATGGTCTGTTGATAGTTTGTTAAATAAACTTGATTTGCAAGTAAAAGTGGAAATTGAGCACCGAGATGTGTATGTTGATGTCTGGGAATATGTTCTTAAAGGAGTTACTGGTAAAGAGATAAAAATTTTATTTTTAGATACTAATAATGAAAAAAATAGCGAACATGATAGAACTCTAACAAGTCATCTTTATGGTGGTGACGTCTTATATCGTTTGCAACAAGAAATTATTTTAGGTATTGGTGGTATGCGTGTACTTCATGAACTTGGTCATCGTCCAAGAATATTTCATATGAATGAAGGGCATGCTGCGTTTCTTATTTCTGAATTATATGCCTCGCTTAATCATATTCATTCTTTTGATGAAAAAAAATCTATCATTCGATCTCTTTGCTCTTTTACAACACACACTCCTGTAGCTGCAGGTCATGATTCTTTTAATAAATATTTACTTCAAGCACAAGCAGGTAATCAAATTCCTGATGACATTTTTAATGTTGCTTGTGAGGGAGAAAAATTTAGTATGACTCGTTTGGCAATTGTTTTTTCTGGTTATACTAATGCTGTTTCTAGAAAACATAGGGATGTTTCAAGAGCTATGTTTCCTGATATTCCTATTGATTATATTACTAATGGTATTCATACAGTAACTTGGACTGATCAACACATTGCTTCGATGTTTGATAAACATATTATTGATTGGCGTACTAATTCTTTGGAACTTCGTAATGTTCATAAGATTCCTCTTGAAGAAATTACTGCTGCACATCAAAAAGCAAAACAAGAACTTATTGATTTTGTAAATACTACTATGAATGCAGGTCTTGAATATGATATATTTACTATTGTTTTTGCTCGTCGAGCAACTGCTTACAAACGTGCAGATTTATTGTTTAGAAATATTGATCGCTTAAAAGACATTAGTAGAAAATATGGTCGGATACAAATTATTTTCGCAGGTAAGGCTCATCCTCGTGATACTCAAGGTAAAGAAATTATTAAACATATTTGCGCTACTATTGAACAACTTGCACCAACGATTAAAATGGTTTTTGTTGAAAATTATAATATGTACATTGGTCATTTATTGACTGCTGGTGCTGATTTATGGTTGAATACTCCTAAACGACCTCTTGAAGCCTCAGGCACAAGTGGTATGAAGGCTGCAGCTAATGGTGTTCCTAGTCTTTCTATTCCTGATGGTTGGTGGCTTGAAGGATTGATTGAAGGAGTTACTGGTTGGGCTATCGGTTCTGAATTCACAACTTCGCAATCGGATCAAGAAATTGATGATCTTGATGCGAATGATTTATACTATAAATTGGAAAAAGTTATTCTTCCTATGTACTATGCAACTCCTGAAGATTATGCTTTAGTTATGCGAAATGTTATTGCAATTAATGCGAGTTATTTTAACACTCACCGTATGGTGAAACAATATCTTGTGCGGACGTATACGCGGAATAATTAGATTTTGTTTTTTTGTTAGGTTTGTTTTAGTGCGTTCAACTTGTTGAACTCGCTCACACTCGCCTATTGCAAGAATGGCTTAGGGAATAAAAATGAAAATTACTAAAATTATTGGACGACAAGTGCTTGATTCTCGGGGTAATCCTACTGTTGAAGCAGAATTTCATGCAGGAAAATTTTCATCTCGAGCTATAGTGCCAAGTGGTGCTTCAACTGGTATTCATGAAGCTTTAGAATGGCGAGATCATAAAACTTCTTATGGTGGGAAATCTGTACATCATGCAGTAAATGCTATTAACAAAAACATTTCAAAAAGTTTTATTAACAAAAATATTTCTTCACTTTCTTCTTTTGACAAACAAATTATTGAACTTGATGGAACTGCGCAAAAAGCTAAATTTGGTGAGAATGCTATTCTTGCATCAAGCATGGCTGTTTCTCGTCTTTTAGCGCAGCAAAAAAAACAATCTCTTTACCGTTTTTTAGCATCTGAGTTTCGTACAAAAAAGATTACTTTACCTGTTCCTTTTTCGAATGTTATTAATGGCGGAGTTCATGCTGGTAATGCTCTTGAGATGCAAGAGTTTATGATCGCCCCTATCAAAGCTAAATCTTTTTCTTCAGCAACACGTATGGTTGCAGAAACATATCAAATTTTGAAGTCCATTATTAGAAAGAAGTATGGTAAGGATGCGACGAATGTTGGTGATGAAGGTGGTTTTGCTCCTCCTCTTAAAAAAGCCGAACAAGCTCTTGATTTAATAACAAAAGCTGTTGATGCGGCTGGTTATACTAAAGAAATACGTTTTGCTATGGATCCTGCATCTAGTGAATTCTATACTGCTAAAAAACAGAAGTATTTGAGAAAACGGTATACTGCTGATAGATTACAAACCTATTATGAAAAACTTATTGCTGATTATCCTATTGTATCTTTAGAAGATCCATTTGATCAGGATGATTTTTCTGCTTGGAAGAATTTTACTGCTGACAATCATAAAAAACTTCAAATCGTTGGTGATGATTTAACAGTAACTAATCCTGCTCGCGTGCAACTTGCTGTAGAACAAAAATTATGTACTGCTTTGCTTCTCAAAATTAATCAGATTGGAACTATTACTGAAAGTTTAACTGCAGCACATATTGCTCGTAAGGCTCGTTGGAAAGTTATGGTGAGTCATCGTAGTGGTGAAACTGAGGACCCTTACATTGCTGATTTAGCAACTGGTCTTGGTACTGGTCAAATAAAACTTGGTGCTCCTTGTCGAACTGATCGTGTCGCTAAATATAATCAGCTTCTACGTATTGAAGAGGAACTGGGTAAGCGAGCTTCTTTTGCTCGTTGGTAGTTTCCTTCTATAATTTTTTACTTTTTAATTTAGCGATAAGTTTATTAAAGTAAATATTCTTTCAAAAGTTCATATGGCTCTTTTAGAAATTGTAATTGCAACTTTGCTCATAAGCTTAACAAGTCTTGTTGGTATGTTTTTATTATCTAAGAGTCTGAAAAAATTTATGCATTATTTCATTTCCTTTGCAGCTGCAACTTTATTGGCTGTTTCTTTTTTTGATTTAATTCCTGAGTCTTTAGAATCTTTAATGGATATGGGTTTGGATCTTCATACTGGAGTTTTATTTATTCTATTTGGAATTTTATTCTTTTTCCTTATGGAGCGGTTTATTCACTGGCATCATTGTAATTGTGATGGAAGTCATAAGGGTCATCATCACATCCACGAATCAAAAAAGAAAAAACCCGCAGGAATACTAAATATTGTTGGTAATATTCTTCATAACTTTTTTGATGGTCTTATTGTTGCAAGTGCTTTCTTGCTCGATATTCGGTTAGGTGCTGTTACTTCGGTTATGGTGTTGATTCATGAAATTCCTCATCAATTAGGAAATTTTTCAATTCTTATTCACAGTGGATATAATAAGAAAAGGGCTTTACTTCTTAATTTTGGAACTGCTTTAGTTGTTGTTATTGGTGGTCTTATTGGTTTCTTTGCATTCTCCGCTATTGAACCTGTAGTTCCTTATGTGATTGCTATTGCTGCTGGTGGTTTTTTGTATGTTGCTCTTTCAGATATTTTGCCTGAGTTGCATCAACATAAACATAGCCTAAAAATGGTTCTTATTGAAATATTTATTTTTTTAGGAACTCTGGTTGCTTTGTATTTTTTACTTGGTTTAACTCACATGCATTAATTTTGTAACTACTTTATTGATTCTTTTCAATTCTCTTGAGAAACGCTTATAAATGGACATTGACTACTCTCTAAACATGGGCTCGTGGTCTAGTGGCTATGACGCTGCCCTTACAAGGCGGATATCCCCGGTTCGAGTCCGGGCGGGCCCATTCTTTTCTTTTAGAACTCTCTTGTTGTTTTTCTATACGTCCTCGAACCTCCGGTCCGTGCTTAGAAATATTCTATTTCTGGCACATCGTTCGCTTACGCTCAGATGAGTCTGTGCGGGCCTATTAATCTTTCCAGAATTTGCCATAGACATAAAAAGAACTGCTCTTTGCTTCTATTGTGAGAAAGCGATTTAATAAAATTTATATTGAGATAACTAATGTGTGTAATCTTAACTGTCATTTTTGTCCTAAAACAAAGCGTGAATCAGGATTTATGTCCTTTGATCTTTGTAAAAAAGCAATATTGGAATCTAAAGATTTAGCAGATGAAATTACTTTGCATGTTATGGGAGAACCTTTATTGCACCCTGATATTGAAAAGATTATTCTTTTTGCAGAAGCTGAGGGTGTACGTATAAATCTCACAACGAATGCAACTCTCGTGGCTAAGTATCAGGATTTATTGCTTAATCCGACTATCCGAAGAATTAATTTTTCTGTACATGGATTGAAGGTTAATTATTCGAGTGAAGAACAGCAAAGAATTTTACATGAAATTATTTCATTCACTAAACTTGCTCAAGAAGAACGAGATGATTTAATTCTTATCTATAGACTTTGGAATATTAATGATGAATCTAATAGACTGCTTTTGGATCAAATTGAACAAGAATTTAATATTTCTCTTGAAGAAGGAGTAAAGAAAATAAGTATGAGAATTAAAAATAATGTTTATATTCATTATGATAATTCTTTTGATTGGCCTGATCCGAAAGGTGAAGTGCGAAGTGAACGAGGTTATTGTCATGGACTCACTACGCATATAGGAATTTTAGTTGATGGGACTGTGGTGCCTTGTTGTCTTGATAATAATGGTAATATTCCTCTTGGTACTATTACTGAAAAAAAACTTGTAAGTATTCTTGCTGACTCTCGAGCTATGGCTATGAAGAAAGGTTTTCAAGGTAGAAAACTTGTTGAAGATTTGTGTAAGAAATGTACGTTTATTAAGCGACTTGAACGAAATAGGGATACATCTTAATTTTAGAAATATATTTTTAATGTTTGATTTTTTATCTAATAATTTTATGTAATTTTTTAAATCCTTCTTTGTTGTTTTCCCATTTTAACATTTTTATTGCTTCATCAAATACTGTCCATTTGATTTCTTCGTGTTCATTACAGTGATTGTTTTCTATCCTTATTTTCGTTTCTGGTTTGATCTCTATTCCAAAAACGTATTCTTTTATGGGTTCAATGGGTTCGTTCGTTAAATAATGTTCATCCACTTCGAAATAGTGTACATCTTTTAGAGTTTTTATAATATCTTTTTTTTGTATGTTTGCTTCTTCTTTTAATTCTCTGTATGCTGTATCTAGTATTGTTTTGTCTTCAGGTTCCATTCCACCACTTACTGGTTGCCAGAATCCTCCTTTCTCGGCTGTTCTTTTGAGTAGAAGAAATTCTTGTTTATTTTCTTTTTTTCGAAAGACTATTGATTGGACTTGTATTTTCCTCATATTCTTTTGATTGTCTGTGTTTTTATAAATTCTTTTCTTTGTTAACAAGTCTTTTTAAACACTTTATTGTTCTTTTGTGTAGTTGCTGTGCAGAAAAAACGCCAGTAGCCAAATCAGTATATTTATATACTATTACATGCTCAAATCAAGGTAAGAAACATGACTAGCGTAGTAATTCCTCCAACTAATCCTTCAAACGGGAAATCTTCCCACGAGAGGGTTTTCGACATAATTCTTAAAGAGGATGAACTTAATTGGAAAGAGCTCATTTATGATTTGGTTCGTAAAGAAAACATGGATCCTTGGGATATTAACATTTCTCATTTAGCTGAACGTTTTCTTGTTATGCTCCGTGATTTTAAAGAAACTGATTTTCGAATTTCTGGAAAAATGGTTCTTACTTCAAGTTTACTTCTCAAAATTAAAAGTGACCGTCTTCTTATGGACGACCTTACAGCTCTTGATAATCTTATCCAAGGAAACGTTGAAGATGAATTTCTCGAAGAGGGTGATGGCTTTGAATTTGAGCAACATGATCTTAATCAATTTCTTAATGATCAAAAAAAGATTGTTCCTCGTTCTCCACAACCTCGTGAACGAAAAGTTTCTGTCTTTGACCTTGTAGAAGCTCTTGAGAAGGCTTTAGATACTGATGCAAAAAGGAAATTTTTCTTACGTAGAGATCGTAGTGAAGAAACAGTCACTATTCCTGTGAAATCTTATGATCTTTCTGAAACGATGGATATTTTGCAAAGTAGTCTGAGAAAAATGTTTATGAAACCTAAGACAAAAGTCTTTTTTAATGATCTTGTTTCAGGCGATTCAAAGCAAGATCTTGTCTACACTTTTTTACCTCTTCTTCATTTAGAGAATCAGCGAAAAGTTGATTTGATTCAAGAAGATCATTTTGGACCTATTGAAGTGTCTATTCACAATAAGAAACTGTAATTTTTCTCTAGTATCTTGGTTCGCAAACGTTTTTAAATGGGCACTTATTCGTTCTTACCATGAAAATAACAAAATTAGGGATTGGCGGTCACGGTTTAGTTGGCTTGTACATCCTTCCTATGAATAATGCCGTTTTAGTTGGTCCTGAAATTTCTGAAGATCTTTATCCTGAGTTAGAGCGTATTTTTGGAGTTCCTGTTATCATGCTTACTATTGCTGGAACTGGACTTTTAGGGGTCTTTTGCGCAACAAATGGAGATATTTTAGCTGTTCCTAGTATTATATTTTCTCATGAAGAAGATGCTTTGAAAGCTGCTGGTCTCAATTATCATAAAATTTCTGGTTCTTTAACTTGTCTTGGTAATAATATTGTTGTTACTAAGTCTGGAATGCTTGTAAATCCAGCATATGATCAAGATGCTCTTGATGCTTTAGTTCAAGCATTTTCTGTTCCTGTTAAGACTTACAGTCTTGAAGATATTCCTACCATTGGTAGTTTTATTGCACACAATTCTCGTTCTGCTTTGATAAGTCATGATTTTGATGACGATCAAATAGCTGAGTTAGAAGAGTTTTTAGGTTTAAAGATTACTACTGGAACTATTAATATGGGTTCTACGCAAGTACGAAGTGGTATTGCTGTTAATGATAACGGTATGATTATTGGTGAATTGTCTGGTGGTCCTGAAGTTGTTAATGCTGATGAAGCTTTTAGACAAGATATGGAGTAAAAAATGGTAAACGATTCTGTTCCTTCAAATGATTATGTTCAACTTGAATTACTTAATCAGCAGCTTAAAGAATTAGATCAGTCTATTATTTATGCTAGGGATCAAATGGATCACGCTCATCTTGCTGTTCTTATGCTTACAGCTTTGGCTAAGGCGAATCCTGGTGATGATATGCTTATTCCTTTAGGCAACTCTATTTTTGCAGAAGTAAAAGCACATAATGTTAAAACTGTGAAGTTTGGGGTTGGTGCTGGTGTTGTTGTTGATAAAGATTTATCTGATGCAACTTCTTTGATGAAAGGTCAGCTTAAAGAACTTGCTGAGTATCAAGATCAATCATCTCGTTTATACGATCAAGTTATTCAAAGAGCTCTTGAATTACAAGACAAAATTGAACAAACTCAAAAACAAAATACTGAATAAACTAGTACGCTAATGTTTTTTTAGAGGTAATACTTATGTTTAAATTTCTCAAGAAAAAAATAAAAGATGCTGTCAAATCATTTTCTAGTTCTGCTGATGAAGATATTGAAGAAGTAAGTCCTGCAGAATTAACTCAAGAGCAGGAAGCTCAATTAGTTCAAGAAGAAAAACAAGTTCAAGAAGAAGATTCTAAAGACGTATCTGTTCTTTCCGTCGTTTCTGAACCTCCTGTTAAAAAAGAAGAAGTTAAGGAAATTGATGATCTTGTAGAAGAATTAGCAGAAGAAAAAGAAATTATTCCTAAAGAAAAACCAAAAGAAATTATTAAAAAACCTAAAGTTCAAGAAGTAAAAGTTCAAGTAAAAGAAAAAATTAAAAAACCTGTTGAGGTAAAAAAACCTGAACCTGAACCTGAACCTGAACCTGAACCTGAACCTGAACCTGAACCTGAAGAAGTTCAAGAAGTAGAAGAAGTTCAAGAAGAACCAGTTCCCCGTTCCCTATCTCCTGAATCCGTGCCTGTTTCATCAATTATTTCTGAACCCGTACAAAAAGAGAAAAAAACATTTTTATCAAAATTATTTCATAAAAAGGAAAAAGAAGATGACGACTTCGACCTTGTTGAGAAGGAAGAAGCAAAAGGAAAAGAATCTGAAGAAGTTGTTGAAGAACCAAAAGAAGAAGTTGAAGAGTCAGTTTCCAGTTCTTCTGTTCCCCGAACCCCATTTCCTGTTAAAGAAGCTGTTCATGAAGAACTCCTTGAAGAAGATATTAAAGATGCAACAAAGAAGAAAAAAGGTTTCTTTGGAAAAATTCGTGAACGAGTAGTTAAGTTCCAATTAAGTGATGAAAAATTCGAAGATTTATTCTGGGATTTAGAATTGGCTATGCTTGAGAATAATGTTGCTCTTGAAGTTATTGAAAAAATTAAAATTGATTTGAAAGAGAAACTTACTCAAGAAAATGTTTCTCGTCGTAGTATTGAAGAAATTATGCTTTCAAGTCTTAAGTCTTCCTTAGAAGAAGTTCTTGATGTTCCAACATTTGATTTCCTTGAGCGTATACAATCAAAGAAACCTTTTGTTATTTGTGTTATTGGCGTGAATGGCGGTGGAAAAACAACAACTATCGCAAAACTAATTCATTTGATTCAGAAAAATAATCTTTCTTTAGTTGTTGCTGCAGCAGATACTTTTCGTGCAGCTGCAATTCAACAACTTGAAGCTCACACTACTCGTCTCGGTGTAAAACTTATCAAGCACGATTACAATGCTGACCCTTCTGCGGTTGCCTTTGATGCTGTAAAACACGCTACTGCTAAGAATCTTGATGTAGTCTTAATTGATACTGCTGGTCGTCTTCAGTCCAATACTAATTTAATGGATGAACTCAAAAAACTTGTTCGTATAAACAAACCTGACATGAATTTATTTGTTGGCGAATCTATTACTGGTAATGATTGTGTCGAACAAGCTGTTGCTTTTAATGAGGCTGTTGGTATTGATGCAATAATTTTATCAAAAGCTGATGTTGATGATAAAGGTGGTGCAGCTATTTCTGTATCTTATGTTTCTAGAAAACCAATATTATTTTTAGGAACTGGTCAAACTGATGAAGATCTCACTCCTTACAAAAAAGAACTTATTCTTGATGCTTTAGGTTTATAGTTTTTTTGTGCGTTCAAACTTTTTTGTTTGAACTCACTTCGTATGCCTATGACGTGACTGGCTTTTAGATGCTTTAGGTTTATAGTTTTTTATATTTCTTTTTTTATAAGAATTATTTTTTCTTTAGAAATAATTAACAATAAAAAATAAAATAAAAAAATTGTAGTGCTCAAAAATAAATTTTTGGCATCCCTCTGGGAAATTTTAAAATTCTACTTGTGGTGCTGCTGAAGTTCCTGCATCTGCTTCGAAGTAATCGCCTTCTTCAAAACCAAACATGTTTGCAATCATATTTGATGGGAACCGTTTAACTTTCACATTAAGACTTCTTACTGCGTCATTAAACCGTTTTCTTTCGGTTGCAACTCTGTTTTCTGTTCCTGCAAGTTCATCTTGAAGAGCTAAAAAGTTTTGATTACTTTTTAGATCAGGATATGCTTCAACAGTTACAAGTAATCGTGCGAGTGCGCTGTCCATTCCTTGTGCTGCTTGTATTTGGTCTCCTTGAGATCCGCTTGCAAGACTGTTTGTCCATGCGCTTCTTGCTTCAGTTACTCCTAAGAGTATTTTTTCTTCTTGATTTGTAAATCCTTGTACTGTGCTAACGAGATTTGGTATAAGGTCTGCTCGTCGTTGGTATTGTGTTTCTACTTGTGCCCACGCGCCTTCAACATTTTCTGTTCTGCTTACAAGTGAGTTAAATGTTCCTCCTACCCATAATGCTAGGATGAGGACAATCGCTACGATTACCCACCATGTTTTAATTTCTGGTTTTTTATTTACTTTTTTCATTTTTGCCATTTATTTCACCTTTTTTGGTGCTCGTGCCATTTTCGGTATTATTTTTTTAGCAACTTTCTTTTTAACTGCTTTTTTCTTAGGTATTAACTTTGATTGTTCCTGTAGTTTGCTAAGTTTTTCTATTTCTCCATCGTCAAGGAATATTCCTCCGCAAAATTGACATACATCAATAACGATTTTTTTCTTCTCAACTTTCTTCATCTTGCTTTTACATCTGGGACAAATAAGTCTTGGTTTTTCTGATAGTAAAAGTCTTTTACCTAGAAAAATGATTGCGAATATTTGTTTACATCTACTAACTCCTTCCATTTTTCACCTTGATTAATTTATTTATTTTATTTATACAACTTTGTTCGTTTTTGAGAATTTCAGATTCCCATAATCTAAGTACTTTATAGTTTTTTTCTTTTAGTCGTTTATTAACTTTTATATCTCTTATTTTGTTCTTTTTTTGTGCATCTGTTTTTGGTTTCTTAAAGACTTTTGGGTTTGTGTGCCAATAATCTCCATCTGCAAATATTACTCTATTCGGTTTAATGAATGCGTCTGCTTGACAAATGTTTTCTATTCTTTTGTGCTTTTCAAATTTTAATTGTTTTTTTTCTAATATATTAAATATTATTAGTTCTATTTTTGTGTCTTTTTTTGGGAATTTTTGTTCAAGTCGTTTTTTTCTTATTTTTTCAATTGTTTCTTGAAAGTATACTTTTGTTTTTCCTTTGTTCCAAGGGATAGTTCCTTTCTTGAATTGTGCTTTTTTTACTTTATTTCTAATTTCAGGCCTTCGCATTGCCTTTTTTGTTGATTCTGATATTTTTCTTTTGTATTCTTCGCTTAATTTGATTCCTTTGTTCCAAGGTTTTTTAAGACTTTTTTTTCCTTTGTTCCAAGGAATGATTCCTTTTTTGAATTCTGTTTTTGGTGAATTTCTTTTACCTTTTAGGAAAAATTCTTTTGGATGTGATTTTATATTGTATTTGTTTTTATAGTATCTTATTATTTCGAAGGGTATTTTTGTTTCTTTACTGATTGTTGGTAATGACTTTTTTAGTATTACATATTGTGTTTCAATGAATTCCTTTGTTAAGTTCCATTTATTGTTTTTCATTAATCAATTTATGAATATTTTCTTTTTATACTTCACGCTAAAATGTTTAGTGCTAGAAACTTCCTCCTGCGCCGCCGCCACCGAATCCTCCTCCGCCAAAGCCACCGAATCCTCCTGATCCACCCATTCCTCCGCTTCCGCCTCGCATAAACATGCTTGCGATAAATGCGGCTGCGAATGTGTCGTTAAGGTTTCTGTTTTTTTTGGTTTTGTCTCGGTTAAATGCTCCAGCAAGACCTCTTACTATCATTATGATAAAAAATATTGTCCAAAAATTAAAATATCTTGCAATGCCTGAATTTGTTTGTTGTAAGATTATTCCTCCAGGTATTGCTTCTTCTGGCATAAGTTCTTTGTGAATTGCAGCACTTAATGTAATTAATCCTGTGCCGTATTGTCCTTCTTGGAATGCTGGTACTAAATAATCTCTTTGTAGTTTTCCAATTTTTGCATCGTTAAAATCTCCTTCTAATCCATATCCTACTTCTGCTCTATATTTTCTTTCTTCAAGCGCTACTAGTATGAGAAGTCCATTATCTTGATCGTTTCCTAAGTTACCATGAGCTACGGTGATTGCGTATTCTTCAATCGCGAGTCCGTCAAGTGAGTCTACAATTACAATTGCAAGTTCAGCTTTCCCGCTTTCTTGCAAAGATTTTGCTATTCCATTAAGTTGCCCAATCTCTGCTTGAGTGAGTGTTCCTGTATAATCATTAACATAAGAATTTAATTGTATTTTCTCAACACTAAGCGCGAATGCACTACTACTTAGCAAAAGAATTATTATAAGAAACAAAATTACTCTTTTCATACCACTCATAGAAGAAAAGTTTGTATATAAACCTTGTGGCTTACTCTTCTATCTTACTTTTGTTCTTTTCTTCGTCTTGAAGTTCTTTCGCTACTCGCTTAAATGCTTCAACTTGTTTTTCAGAAAGACTACCATATCTTAGGTAATTAACTTTGATATTGCAAAGAAAACTATTTTTTTTGTAGAGTTCTTCAGGAATAGTAAACATTGCTTTCATTTCAGGGTCATCGATGGGTTTATCCATTTCTGCCTTTTGACATTCGTAGCAAATAATGAATGGTCTAGAATTGTTTGTAAGAACATAATTCTTCTTGCAAAGACTGCATTTCTTTTTGTAACTAACCATATAATACTCCAATGTTGCTTTCTTTATATGTTTATGCTTTAGTTTTCTTCAAATTAACTTAATTTTTTTAAAATAAAAACGCGCATCGTCTGGGCAAGTAAAAAAATTTCTTTTTTGAAACTGTTAATCGCATTTGTAAAAACATATGTCCTGTCCGGAATGCTAGAAACAAGGTTGATGGCTGCGAGAGGAATTGTTTTTTCAATTTCGACCGCACGTTCGATTCGCTGTGCAAATTAGTTTATGTAGGTATTTAAGAAAAGAAAATGCACTGACCGGGCAAGTAAAAGCTTTGCTTTTTGAGATCGTTCATCACATTTGTAAAAGAAAATGCACTGACCGGGAATCGAACCCGGGCCGAAGCCTTGGCAAGGCCCCATTGTACCATTCAACCACCAGTGCGTGATTATCGTTTTGTAACTGTAGTTCTTTTTTAAACTTTACTCTGTTTTGTGTTAAAAAAATAACGTGAGCCCGGGGGGACTTTCATGATGTATCGGTTTTTACATCGATTCCACCTTTTTGAACCCCCGACCACTGGCTCTCTTCGAGCACTTGTTCCTCGAAACAAGCATCATATAAGACCAGCACTCTACCAGGCTAAGCTACGGGCTCGCGTTATGTAGAAGGGGACGTAATACTATTTATAAATAAATCGTTCTGAGACTGTTTGTTTTGTTTATTTTTTTTACACTTTTTCCGCATTGTTTTTCTTGTTAATTCCCACAATCTTTATAAAGACTTTGATGTTTCTCAAGGCTACACGTATTCAGTCCTGCGATCTAGGGGTCTTTGTATTGTGTTATTCGAAAGAATATAGTACTTTACTGTCAGAAAATCATTTCAGTTTCGGGCAAGACGACATATTAAAAACAATAAATTCATTGGCAAAAATTCTAGTTAATACGCTCCTGTGGTGTAGTCTGGCCAATCATCTTAGATTTTCGATCTAAGGACCCGGGTTCGAATCCCGGCGGGAGCATTTTATTTCCAGAATGGAGATTAAGCGAGCGTCTGCTCAAAAAGCTTTTGCTTTTTACATGCCGGCGGGAGCATTTATTTCCTTATAGGAAATTTAATTATATAAATTATTAAAAAAAATTAAAACAGGTTACAATATGTGCTGAGTAACTATCGTTACTGGCACATTTGCTTCACCTGAAAAGGTAAACCAAATGAAAAGATCAAGTAGACGATGGAAAAAGAAAGGTCAAATGCGTTGGAAGTGGCAACGAAAACGTATGAAGAAGGAAAAACGCAAGCGCGTGAAGAAGTAGATAGGTGAATAATATGGCTGTAAATAATAAAAAAACTATAACAACAAAAGTCAAGAAGAAAAAATGGTTCCCTATCTTTGCACCTGCTAAATTTAATGGTGCTTCTCTTGGAGAAACATATATTTCTGAGTCAGAAGATATGAGTAGTAAATTTATCACTACTAATCTTTCTACTATTACAAGAAGTATGCGTAAGCAAAACATCAATATTCATTTCAAAATGGAACGGGTTGAAGATGGTAAAGGTTACACTACTATTGTTGGTTACTCATTAATCAATGCTGCTATGAAGCGGCTTGTAAGACGTGGACGTGATAAGGTTACTGATTCTTTTTTAGCTAAAACTAGCGATAAAAAAGTTTTACGGGTTAAGCCTCTTATCATTACTTTGAATAAAGGAACTAAATCTACTCAATCTGCTGTTCGTTTAGAAGCACGGCGTGTTGTTCGTGAACATATTTTTACTCGAACTGTTGAAGAAGCATTTGGCGACATTATTGATGGTAAACTTCAAAAGCTTATTAAGGAAGCATCTTCGAAATTGTATCCTCTTAAAACTGTTGAGATTCGAAAAGCTAAATTGGAAGAACACAGCAAAGTTGTTGTTACAGACAAAGATGTTGAATCTGAAAAAGTTACTCGACGTGTTAAGGATAAAGGTAATCAATTAGAAGGCGATAAAAAGCCTGCGGTTATTGATGAAACTTCTCAAGATTATATTGAAGCAAATTTAAACAGTCCTTCTGACGAAGACTCTGTTGATGAAGATGCTGAAGAAGATCTTGTTGAAGAATCTAAACCTCTTGTTAAAGCTGAACCTGAAGTAAAAGCTGAGCTTGAAGAAGAAGTTGAAGCAGTTGAAGAACCTGATACTGAAGTTAAGTCTGAAGTTGAAGAATCTAAACCTCTTGCTAAAGCTGAACCTGAAGCTAAGTCTGAAGCTAAATCTGACGAAGAGAAAAAAGAGTAATTCTTTTTTCAATTTTTTTTTATTTTTCCCAGAGGGATGCTGAAAATTTCGAAAGAATTTTTTTAGCATATTTTTTTTATTAATGTGATTTTTTATGAATACACCGACTTATAATTTGGAAATTGACAAAGTAATTGCAAAAATACTTTCTGGTAATTACAAAAAGGTTTGTATTCAACTTCCTGATGGTTTAAAACCTCGAGCTAAGGAAGTGAGTGATATAATTACTTCAAAGACTGATGCGAAAGTAATTATTTGGGCTGGTAGTAATTTTGGTGCTTGCGATTTACCTTTAGAAATTAAACGTCTTAATGTTGATATTCTTATTCATTTTGGTCATAGTGCTTGGCGATAATTTTTCAAATTTGAATTAGTGTATTTTTTCTATGAATAAATTCCTCTCCTTCTAATCAAACCACAACATTTAAAAAGACCTTTAGCTTTTTACTTTTTGAAACGAAATAGAAATTCGATTTACATACAACAGTATTCATCCTTTT